>JAPKCZ010000700.1 GCA_028822745.1 Kiritimatiellia bacterium
TGCTGGTCGCACGCTACATTGTTACTGACAACGGTGACGATGATGACTGAAACGCGGACTCCGCGCGAGCAAATGATCGACCAACGCCTGCGCTCAGAACTCTCGGCTGAAAGTGTCGATATTGAGGATCAGAGCCATCTTCATGTGGGTCACGCCGGCGCACGTTCCGGCGGTGGCCACTACGCGGTGACTGTCGTTTCCTCGCGTTTCCGGGGCCTTGATCTACTGGCCCGCCATCGGCTCGTTTACCAAGCACTGGGGCAAGCGATGCAGCGCGACATTCATGCGCTCAGCATCAACGCTTACGCCCCGGAGGAACTCTGACAGCGTTAGCTACCGATAACACAGTTCTAGAATCCGGTGACGCAGGTCAAACCGATCGCATCACCGGCGGCGTTGTAAAGCCTCGGCTGACCCAAGGCCAGTAATTTCGCGGCACTGTGTTCTTCAAGCCCCGCGAAACGAGTTAATAATTCTGACATCAGCGCCTCCACCGCCCGGGCTGCGCCATCATCAACTTTTAGCGCCATCCCAAGACCTAACGACGGCACAATGGCACAACATACGCCCTCCGCACCGGTCTTCACCACAAATCGGCCCTCGCCAATTTCAATAGCGGCCGTGGTCCAGCGTCCCGTCCCCGCGACCATGAAAGGCTCACGCACCATGGCCTGGTAAAGGCGCTGGGCGCCCCGCGCTCTCTCCGCTCCCAGTCCGGAACCCGTTCCAAAACGCGCCATACTGAGAGCCAATGCGTGTAGCGGTAATCCGATCACCGGGATTCCGCAGCCGTCCACCCCAATGGGCGCCCGGACAAGCTCCGCGCTGCTCACCTGTGAAAGCACACTGCCCACACGCCGTTGCACAGGGTGCTCTCGATGAAGGTAACCGCGCGTCAACTCCGCACGATAAACCGCTGTCGATAACAGCCCAGCATGCTTACCAGAACAGTTATTGTGAATGCGACGCGGCGATGCTGCGTTCTCGCGTAACCGTGACGCGGCGATATCAGAAATAGGAAAATGTGGTCCGCACTCCAGATCGTCCTCGCTAAGCCCTACTTTGGCCAACCACTGTCGAATCACCTTGAGGTGGCGCTCTTCACCGCTGTGTGAGCCACACGCCACCGCCAGTTCAGCGTCACCTAGATGCCAGTGGTCCGCTGCGCCCGTTTCCACCAAGGGCAGTGCCTGCAGCGGCTTAACTGCTGAACGGGGGTAAATTGGTCGCAGCACATCACCAACGGCTAGGCGTGTCTTACCACTATCATCAACCAAGGCGAACGCACCCCGGTGAACTGATTCGGTCATTGCGCCACGGGTCAACGTTACCAGTATCGGGTTATGTGTGTATTGCATTACGAATACCCTCTTTTTCCTGTCGTTGGCCCCCATCCCAGCCTACCGGTATTATCAACTCATCGTCAGCACCGTGGCCAACCGGAGGCGTCTTCTATTGGACGACCCAGCAGCGCAGTTACAACAAACTGTCCTTTACGAATTACATCAGTCATTAGGCGCCAGGATAGTGCCCTTTGCCGATTATCAAATGCCGCTCAATTACTCCCCCGGCATTATCAAAGAACACCGACATACCCGAACGTCAGCGAGTCTGTTCGACGTCTCGCACATGGGACAAATCCGCATCCATGGTGCGGGAGCCATTGAAACACTCGAATCGCTGATGCCGATCGATCTATCCACTGTGAAACCCGGACAACAGCGTTACAACTTCCTGACCAATGATAACGGCGGCATTGTTGATGATCTGATGATCGCAAGATTTGAAGATCACTGGCAACTCATTGTGAACGCTGCCAACAAAATGAAGGATCTTGAGTTAATC
>JAPKCZ010000701.1 GCA_028822745.1 Kiritimatiellia bacterium
CGTAGAATGGGTGGAGATGAAAGACGGCAAGAAATTTCACCTGGTTGCCGGGAAACTAAACAAGTCTGTTGGTAACCCGACCTTCAATCCAGTTTCAAAGCCCGGGGTTCTCCGTGAGTATTACCATGGCAATCCGCGCGGCAAAACATTCGTTGAGTTAACGCACTCGGCGCTCGGACCGATGCCGCCAGAATACATGGACCGTGATGCTCGAATTGATCGCATTAAGGAACAGGGCCTTGAGGCTATATGGTTATTTCCCACCGCTGGAATCCTCTACGAACAACCCATGGTTCATGATATCGATGCGATGTGCACTTTATTCGAAGGTTTCAACCGTTGGCTGGATGATGACTGGGGATTTTCCTACAAAGATCAAATCTTTGCTGCACCCTACATCACACTCGCTGATGTCGATTTTGCGTGTCGCGAACTGGAAAAGGCGTTAGCGCGGGATGCACGAGTGCTTGTTATGCGCCCTTCCGCCGTGTGTACCCGTGACGGTTATTTTGCGGCGTCGCATGGGCGCTTTGACCCTTTCTGGGCGAGAGTTAACGAGGCGGGTATTACCGTCGTTGCGCATGTTGGCGCCAATGGCTACACAGCCAATGGCTATGGCGGAAACGCGGCACTGGCAGCGCTTGGCGGTGGCCGCAAACCTTCGGTTGCCGGGCTTATCTCCGAGAGAGCTATCTATGATTTTTTGTTGACCCTTGCCTACGACAAGCTATTCGAGCGATTCCCCAACCTTCGGATTGCCTCGGTAGAAAACGGTTCGGGTTTTCTGCGCGAACTTTTTATTAAACTCGAACAATCCAAAGCCAGAATGCCAAAGTATTACGATCAGGACCCGGCTGAACTTTTCCGCCAACATGTGTGGATTAACCCCTTCTGGGAAGACAAGATTTCAGATGTGGTTAAACATATGGGCGCAGATCGTGTGCTTTTCGGGTCGGATTGGCCGCATATGGAAGGCATGGAACACCCCCAGGACATTTTTGGCGATCTCGATGGCGTCGATCTGGCCCAGCAACAAATGATATTGCATGACAATACAGCGGCTCTTAATCAACGCAAGGCGCTGTAAACAATGGCTGGCCAGACACAAGCACAAGCAAAGAAAAGAGACACACCTGAGCAAGCCGAATTTCGTCAATACGCGCGCGCATGGTTAAGCGAAAATAATCCACCCCTGCCCGGTTTCAAACCAATCAAAAGTGGTGTTGAGATGGTGACAGACGAGCAACGGGACTATTATTGTAGCTGGCAGAAGGCCGCTTACGACGCGGGTTTAATCGGTTGTGATTACCCGGCGGAATTTGGGGGTAGCAGCCGCACCAAATGCCAATCAGTCGCTAACCAGGAAATGGCGCTCGCCAAAACCCCTGTCTTTGCCGGTATTATCGGTTTAGGCATGGCAGCACCAACAATCTACTTTCACGGATCAGATGACTTAAAGAAATTGACCTTACCTAAACTTTTCTCGGGCGATGAGTTGTGGTGCCAGGGTTTTAGTGAGCCTGGTGCCGGCTCGGACCTGGCCAGTGTGCAAACGTTTGCCAGGCGTGAAGATGATAAATGGATTATCAACGGCCACAAAGTATGGACTTCGACGGCGAATTTCGCCACGTGGATGATTCTGCTCGCGCGTACCGACAAGACAGACAAGTATAACGGCCTGTCATACTTTGTGGTGCCGATTAAATCGCAGCTTGGCAAGTCAGTGACCGTGCGTCCTTTGGTCAAAATCACAGGGGAAGCAGGCTTCAACGAAGTGATTTTTGATAACCTGGAGATCGATGACAGTTTTCGCCTAGATGAAGCAGGCAAAGGCTGGCAGGTTGC
>JAPKCZ010000702.1 GCA_028822745.1 Kiritimatiellia bacterium
TCCTCCTTCGTGGCCCGGAGATCGACCGGTTGAAGACGGATAATGCGCCTTTAATGGAACGTCTGGTCTTCCCGTTCGAATTCACGCACGACAAAAAGGAAATCGCACAAGATCGCGAGAAGATCTTCGACTTTGCAAAGACACTGATGCCTGGTGGAAAGGTTTCGAATGGTCAGGGCGGACGCGGCCTGTTCATTCAATCGGGCAAACGGCGCGGCAAAGAGCCATTGCTACGGGCTTCAGAACTGCCGCAACCAATGCCACCAACGCACTTTCTGAGAATCGCAGGTCAGTCAGCTCGTGGAGTTGCTGATGATGGATCGACCGAAGGCGGCATTACCGAATCGTTGGCGATGATGAACGGCGAAGTCACAAAAAGTCTCATGACCAGCTCATTGGTCATCAAGGCAGCCGGAAGGAAGAATACCCAAGCTGAGCAGATCGCTTTCCTCTATCGCACATGCCTGTCACGGCTTCCGCGCGAGCAGGACACGAATCAGTGTATTATCGCACTCGATCAAGGACTTGACCTGGGCGATATCGCCTGGGCTCTTTTGAATTCCAGCGAGTTCATGTTCATCCAATAGACATCGCCCGTCCGTCATTTACCACCTATCCACTTAAAGGCCCGATCCAACATGAAGCAACTTCTTAACTCTTTAGATACACCGACGCGCCGACAGTTTGTTGAACGATGTGCCGCGACTTCGTTTGGCCTGAGCATCCTTCCAACGGCACAGCTTATTGCTGCAGAATCGACAGATCAGAAGCCTGCCGCGTTCGGCAAAGCGAAGAGCGTGATCTGGTTGATGCTCAACGGCGGCTTAAGTCACATCGACTCGCTGGATCCGAAACAAGGTAAATCTAAAGGTCCGGCAGAGGCGATGAACACATCCGCCGACTTCCAGGTCACAGAATTCTTTCCGAAGTTCGCGACGGTCGCAGATCGCGTTTGCGTGATCCGCTCGATGGAAGCAAAGATCGGTGTCCACAAGCCAGCTCAATACTACATGCGGACCGCCTATGAACCTCGCGGCACGATTCTACACCCCAACCTCGGGGCCTGGGGTTCTCACTATCTCGGACGCAGCAGCAAGAATTTGCCATCAAGTGTGTGCGTCAATCGCCGTTCCGACCAGGGCAACGGCTTCTTCCCTTCGAGCTACGCACCTCTCGCAATTGGAGATCCCAGCAAGGGGATCAATGACGTCGAATCGATCGGCGACAAGTCTGCGGCAACGAAGCGACTGACATTGCTGAACAGCCTCGACACCGACTTCCGGAGAAAATTCAATGACAAAGGCGTCAATGCCTACAACGGTTTCTATGACGATGCCCTCGCATTGATGAAGAGTAAGGAGCTGAAAGCTTTTGACCTGTCGGACGAGTCAGAAAAACAACGGGCAGCCTATGGCAATAACTCATTCGGTCAGGGGTGCCTGCTCGCTCGTCGACTGGTTGATTCCGGTGTCCGTTTCGTCGAGGTGAAGCACGACGGCTGGGATCACCACAAAGCGCTTGCCGATGAAATGGGCGATGTGGCACCGGTCTTCGACCAGGCATTCGCAACGCTCATCACTGACCTTGAACAGCGTGGGATGCTGGACTCAACGCTGGTCGTCGTCGCGACGGAATTTGGCCGTAAACCGAACTTCGATGGTGATGGCCGTAGTCATCACCCGGTTTGCTTTTCAACTGTTCTCGCAGGTGGAGGCGCAAAGGCTGGGTTTGTCTATGGCAAGAGCGACGACGTTGGATACTACGTTGACGAAAATGCCGTCTCGATCGGAGCCTTTCACGCCAGCATCGCATTCGCAGCTGGTATGGAAATCGAAAAACC
>JAPKCZ010000703.1 GCA_028822745.1 Kiritimatiellia bacterium
ATCAAACTCCGTGCGAATATATCTCCACGTGTCTCAGTCAGCACGCGTTTGAATTCTGTGAAATTTGCATAGGACTCACCGGTGGATAATTGACCTGAGGGATCAATTGGCGAGCTCGGTTGTCTGCCGTTGGAAGCAGGATACTTAGACCGCCAACGTCCGATAGGATCAAAGTTCTCAAGTGGAAAGCCAAGTGGATCAATGTTGCGATGGCAAATGTTACAAGCCTGGTCTTCACGGTGAAGGGAGAGTTTTTCGCGGATCGTAGTCGCGTCATTGACATCCGCATCGATGGATGGAACTTCGTCCGGTGGTGGGGGCGATGGCGTCCCTAGGATATTCTCGAGGATCCACGCGCCACGTGTCACTGGTGAAGTATCAACGCCATTGGCACTAACCGTCAGAACACTCGCCATGCCCAACAACCCGCCACGCCGTTGGCTCTCGGTCAGTTCGACCCGCTGAAATCCGTCGGACTGCCGCAGGGTCTCCCGGATCGGTAACTGATACAGTTTGGCAAGCTGTTTATCAACGAATGTGTACTCAGCATTCAGGAAATCCATGATGGAGCCATTCTGTTCAAGCAAGTTCTGGAAAAAAAGTTGCGTTTCTCGCTTCATGGAGTGGGGTAGGTTTTCCGCATAGAACTCATTCGCCGTTTTCCGGGGCGGCGGTTGGTCCCCGAGATCTCGCAGATTGAGCCAACTGTCGAGGAAACCGCTTGCGAAAGCATTCGACCTTGGGTCGTTCAATAAACGCTCTATTTGGGCGGTCAACTGCGGTTTAGTTTGCAGTAGCTCGTTGCTTGCATCCTCGTGGAGTTGCTCATCGGGGGGCGCGGCCCACAGCGTGTAGGAGAGTCGCGTCGCCAGGTCATGTGGCTGCAAGGTAGCGTCTGCATCCTTTGTGATCTCACTAAAATACAGAAACGAAGGCGAGCAGAGTATCATTTTGACCGTCGCTAGAGCTGCATCTCTGGCCGCCATGTCCTTGGCGAGCAATCCATTATGAAACCGCTCGATGCGTTGTCGATCAGAGTCGGTTAGCGGTCTGCGAAAAGCTTTGCGGGCAAATTCCGCGAGCTGTTGCAGGGCCTCGTCGGCTTGGAAGCCGGATTCACCAAATACGGCAATCTCTTCTTTCGATCCACCAGGCTCAGAAATCGGTCCGCGAATCTTGATTTCTCCAATTCGTATGTGCGGAAGAGCGCCTTCACGAAGGAGCGTCGCACGGCCGACACCGACGTTGGGGTTTTTGAATTCGTCTTTGTAACGCTGATTTGTCGCGATGACTGATGCACGAGACTCATAAGGTCCGTTCGGAAAAATGAACCGCGGCGTTTGGCCGGCCTCAAGCCAAACACGGAAAGTAAGCCATTCCGGTTTATCGTCAGGCACAATCGCTTTGCCGAGCAACGGTTCAACCGACTGAGGATAATGGATGTGCCCCTTGGTTACGTCACCGGGAACGACACCAATTTGGAATGGTTCTGTAAAGTCAATCCGAAAGATTTTGGGGTCGTAGTGTGTGTCTCGGTGTAGCGCCTGAGCATTCACTTCGATGACGTAAAGACCGGAAACTGGGACGCCCTCAAGGAAATCCTCAATGTGACCATAGCCACCTTGGCGGGTGTCGGTATTGGGTTGTTCGTAGAGGCAAAGAAAGTTGTAATTAAAAACACTCTTATGCGAACCTGACAATTCCTCATATTGCCTGAAATTGTTTGTGAAGAGCCATTGTTATTCCTCGGTCGGAGGTTTGCCAAGGCGAAGATCGACCATGCGGGATGCCGCCTGAAAATATTCGTCGAGCAGAAATCCAGACGTCACGAGTGTTTC
>JAPKCZ010000704.1 GCA_028822745.1 Kiritimatiellia bacterium
GTCATGGCTACTACGCGGCCACAAGTTACGTTGACGCCAATGTCGGGCGTCTGCTTGATGCCCTCGAAGCATCAGGTGCGGCGGAGAATACCATCGTCATTTTCTGGTCCGACCACGGCTATCACCTCGGCGAAAACGGCCATTGGACCAAGGTCACGGCCCGCGAGCTGGATGGGCATGTTCCGCTCGTCCTTCATGCGCCCGGCAAGACCGCGGGACGCACTAGAGCCATTGTCGAATACATCGACATATATCCAACCCTTGCCGGTCTGTGCGATCTGCCGACGCCCCAAGACCTCGACGGCAAGAGTTTCGAAGCCGTGCTCGACAAGCCCAGGCGCAATGGCAAGCCTGCCGCCTTCACGCAAGTTTGCCGCCCTTGGCCCGGGAGGAAGCCGGTCGAGCAAATGGGCTATTCGCTACGGACTCAGCGCTATCGCTATACGCGCTGGGTTGATTTCAAGACCAGGAAAACCCTCGCCGAAGAACTCTACGACACGGAGTCCGACCCCTCGGAACGCAACAATCTCACTGGTAATCCAGACTCCGCCGCAACGAGAGCGCGTCTGGCCAAACTGATGGATGAGACGATTTGAATTGCAGTAAATCAGGCTGTCATCGACGGTATCCCTATGAAATTCGCCCCTAATCGTCAGTCATACAGGATTGACCGTCGAGATTTCATCACCGACGTCACAGCAGTTGTGACCTGCGCGACGCTTCGCCCTTCGCAGTAACGCGCGGAAGATAGAAGTGCGGTTTAGCGGAACTAACCCCGTTTCTATAAAATTTAATTTTCTATCAACAACAAACTATTGCAAAACAGGAACGCTTATGAATCTCAAACATTGGTCCGTCTATTTTGCCCTTTTAATGGGAACCTGCGCGTCGTCCTACGCGGGAACCTTGACCTTGCGCCAGGATCCTGAAACCGGCGCCATTCGTGTGTTTCGAGAGGGCGGGGACGTCGCCATTATGACCCAGAACGCAGCCCCCGATTATCGCCCGTATATTCATCCGATTCTCTCGCCGGACGGCAAGGGCGTCTTGACCGAATTAAGCCCCAACCATCACGTGCATCAAACCGGAGTGTATTGGGGCTTCACCAGGGCCAACGGCCGAGACTATTTCGGCAACCCGGGCAACGGTTACTGGCACCGCGTTTCCTGCCTTCCCCTAATCAGCAAAGGCGACGCCGTGCAATGGGAGACAGTTTATCAAATGTTGGATGAAGCCGGCGGGGTGGTGATGATCGAAACCCAGCGCTGGATCCTGCGAGACACGGGTCATCGCTATTTTCTAGAACTGCAATGGACCGGCGAAGCGTTCACCGACGTCACGATTGGCAATTATTTTTATGGCGGACTGTTTGTGCGCATGCCATGGCACAAGGGCATCGAAAGCGCCGCGGTGAACAGCATTGGCCAAAGGAATAGAGCCGCCGATAGCAAACGCGCTCTCTGGGTCGACGTGGCGATGGCCATCGAAGGGCGCGACGACTGGGGGCATATCGCTATCCTCGCACATCCCCAAAACCACGATTTCCCCCAGCCTTGGCGCGTCGACAAAAATCAGGGTGTCGGACCCAGCCGCGCGAAACTGGGCGGTTGGAAGATCAACAAGGGCGAAAAGGACGCCTACCAGCATCAATTAGTGATCTACACGGGCGAACTCAATGACGGCCAACTCAACGAGGACTGGTTGCAATACAGCGGCGAAAAGACGCTGCCGCCCAGTAGCGGTTGGCCCGGCGGCGTTATAACCAGCAAGAAGCCTTAAAGGCCGAGATAGGGCAATTGAAGATGGCATCCGATCGAGTTTGGGGGTG
>JAPKCZ010000061.1 GCA_028822745.1 Kiritimatiellia bacterium
ACGGTTGACAAGCTCGGCTTTTATCATGACTCCAAATACGGCCGAGTCGAATTTTCGCACTTAATCAAAGCATACCGCAACCCGGGTGACACCGTGCGCGCGACCATGGTTCGAGACGGTGCGCTCGCAGAGATCGAACTAACCTTAAACGGCGAGCTCGATGATGCGGTACTGGTGCCCGAAAATATCGCAGGAGAGCGCGCCGAATACATTGTCGCTGGTGGCTTCATCCTGCGCGAACTTGATGCGGACTACCTACGCGCCCACGGCTCAAAATGGCGCGCCAAAGTCAACACACAGCTGCTGAATCACTACCTCAGCGGTATGACCGACATGCAGGCCCCCAGCGATCGTATCGTCTTCGTATCCGCCATGCTCGCCGACGAAATCAACGAAGGCTACGACAACCACCACAACGATATACTCACCGCTGTGAATGGGCGCCCAATCCGCAATATCGATGACGTCTTTCAGATCCTCAGCGACGACGGCAGCATTCATCGCCTTTCCTTTCGGTCAGATGGCATCGACGTCGTCTTCGATCCCGAGCAATTGGACGAAGCAAACGCCCGAATCGCTCAGCAATACCGCGTCTCGGCGCCGTCCTACCGACGCCCATGATCACCGCGACGCCGCGTAAAGTACCGCACCCAGCAAGCGCAAACGCATAGCGGATCGACATACACGCCAGAATATGAAAAAGTGCTGGCTTTCATTGGATAGCGTAAGTGGAGACAGCATGAAGAAAATTGCAATTCTGGCAGGTGACGGTATCGGCCCCGAAGTGATGGCCGAGGCCATTAAGGTTCTGGACAAAGTAACAGCCAAGACCGGCATTGAACTCGAATACGAATCTGCCGATGTCGGAGGCGCCGCCATTGACAACCACGGCAGTGCATTACCAGAAAGCACTCTGCGGCTCTGCGAAAACAGCGACGCTGTTTTATTTGGATCCGTCGGCGGCCCCAAATGGGAACATTTAGCCCCTGACGAACAGCCCGAACGCGGCGCACTGCTCCCCCTCCGAAAGCATTTTAAACTGTTCTGCAACCTGCGCCCAACAACGCTTTTCCCGGCGCTAGCCGATTTTTGTCCATTGCGCGCCGACACGGCAGCCCGTGGATTCGACATCCTATGCGTTCGTGAGCTGACAGGCGGCATTTACTTTGGTGCGCCAAAAGGACGCGAAGGATCAGGGCCGGAGGAAAAGGCCTATGACACCATGGTCTACCAGCGCTGGGAGATCGAACGGATTGCACGAATGGCCTTTGATGCAGCGCGTTTGCGCGGCAAACGCGTCACATCCGTCGACAAAGCCAACGTCCTCACGACGATGGTGATGTGGCGTGAAGTCGTCGAAGACATCGCCAAAGCGTATCCCGACGTGGCGCTGGATCACATCTATGTAGACAACGCCACCATGCAATTGATCAAAGACCCTTCACGTTTCGATGTTCTCCTGTGTGGCAACATGTTCGGCGACATCATCTCAGATGAATGCGCCATGCTGACGGGATCTATCGGCCTTCTTGCTTCTGCAAGTATCAACGAGGATAAGTTCGGTTTGTATGAGCCGGCAGGCGGGTCCGCACCCGACATTGCTGGCCAAGGCATCGCCAACCCCATCGCTCAAATCATGTCGGCCAGCATGATGCTGCGTTACAGTTTTGGCGCCGACACGGAGGCCAACTTGATCAGCCAAGCCGTAAGCGACGTTCTTGATGCAGGAATTTTAACAGGCGACCTGACCCAGGACAGCGGAGCGGCCGTGGGCACGGCAGCCATGGGCGACGCAATCGCCGACCGTATCAAATAACGCGACAGAACATTGCCGGTCGCCACGCCTGATGAGGAAAGACATGCTGACCCTCGAAGAGGCAAACACCGCAGCCCGCCTGACTGACGTGGCTGCGTTGCTGACCGATTATGCGGACATGCGCCAGGGCGATCCGGCACAACCCCTCGTCCGAGCCGACATTCAAGCGCTACCAGGCCCATACGCGCCACCACAAGGGGCACTCCTGCTCGCGCGGCAATCGACGCAACCTGTCGGCTGCGTTGCCATACGCCCACTGGACGCCGACACCTGCGAATTGAAGCGCCTTTACGTGACGCCTTCTGAACGTGGATCCGGTCTAGGCCGACGACTCTGCATAGCCATCATGCGACTCGCCCGACGACATGGCTATTTGCGCATGCGACTCGATGCCGTACCCTCCATGGACACCGCGCGACCGCTATACGCAACACTCGGTTTCGAACGCATCCCCCCTTACTGGGAAAACCCGAATCCCGGCACATGGTATTTCGAAATTGATCTCGCAGCATGGTGCGCTCAAGGCGCGGACAACGAACGCTACCTGAAACATGTCCACACCGGACTGGGCATCACGGAAACCCACATCACCACACAGGCCCTCAAGGAAAACCCTGAGTCCACAACACTCTCCCCAATTGCGCCGGACATGTACGCCCGCACACAACGACTGGCCGAACACGTGATCCCCGACTGGCAGGCCATGCTGGCCCACGCCCGTCGTGATGGCATTTCGCTCCAATTGGTATCAGCCTTTCGAAGCGTCGAATACCAAGCTGGACTCATCGCCCAGAAATGCCAACAGGGACGACGCCTAGAAGACGTCCTAACCGTCAACGCCGTACCGGGATACAGCGAACATCACAGCGGAAGAGCCGTCGACGTGTCCTGCGAAGCATGTGACCCTCTAAGCGAAGCATTTGAAAAAACCGCAACCTTTGCGTGGTTGCAGCGCGAAGCCGGAACACACGGCTTCCACATGTCCTACGGGTGCAACACCCCCTCCGCGCTCGTCTACGAACCTTGGCACTGGGCATGGCAAGGCACAGCGCAAGGGACCGCTTGCGAGACGACAGATTCGCCCGTATACTAACGGCCACGTATGCCTGATTCCACCGATTCCTCAATGGCGAAAACGACTCTCTCTGATCAGATCCTAGAGATCGCGACTGACGCCATTTTCCTCATCGAACGCAACGGCACCATCGTGCGCGCCAACAGAACGGCTCATCGCCTACGACTGGCCGGGCAATATACGCAGCTGGAAAACGTCATCGAGCGCGCACTAATCCTCAGTGACGGTACCCAGGGCGTCGCTGAATCTGCGCGATGCCGAAATTGAGATGATTCGCGAAGCGCTACGCCTTTCGGGTGGCAAACTAGAAGGCAAGACCGGTGCAGCAGCACTGCTAGGCATCGCCCCCAGCACGCTCCGCGACCGCCTCACGCGGTATCATATCAAACGCTAGCACTCACGGATTTCGTGGACACCCCCACGGATACCGGACAAACCCACGCATAGCGCGGAAAAATTGGCCGTGAAACTTTGTCACGTCATCCGCCACGACGGGAGCCGCGAAAAGAAACTGCGGGCAAGCTATTCAAAAAATTCCGATAACATTGACGTGGGCGATGCAAAACGAGACGATTCGAAAGCATGACACATCGTAAACGATTGATTTTACTTGGGGCAGGCAACGCTAACCTACAAATCCTGCGCCGCTGGTGTGACTCCCCCATACCTCGGACAGACTTGACCGTCCTCAACGACACGGCGATCGTGCCGTACTCCGGTATGCTGCCTGGCGCCATCGCTGGACGGTATACGTCGGAAGACTTTCAGATCGATGTAGCCGCCCTGTGCAAAAAGGCACGGGCCACCTTTGTTCAAGCACGAGCGGAGCATATGTCGCATGCCGCGCAGTCCATCGAGACGGACGCTGCGCACACTCTGGAGTACGACCTTCTATCCATAAATGTTGGGTCCACAACAGCAGCGCCACCCGATGCTGCGAACGACCCGCGAAGTATTTCGCTAAAACCATTACATATGGTGGAAGCCCGCATGAACGCACTGGAGCAGCGCGCTCGCGCTCACCGTGGTCGTTTTGAAATCGCAGTCATTGGGGGCGGGGCGACAGCCTTTGAAATCTCGCTGGCCTTGGCACACCGTCTACAATCGCTAAGTCATGCGCGCGTCTCACTCTGGACCTCAGGCAACGCTCCCTTGCAGAATCATTCGACACGCCTGTCCAAAATCTGCACGCGCCTGCTCGAAAAACACGGCGTGCAGCTATATCCACGACGCCGCGTATCTGGAATGGACGAAGCCGGACCGACAACCGACTCCGGAGTCACAGAACCCGCAAATGCCATTATTTGGGCAACGCCGGCTAAACCAACACCGTTCTCGTTTTGCGCAGGTCTTGCGCCTGACGCCGACAGCTTCATTCCGGTTCACGACACCCTTCAAACTATCGCATCGGCAACCGTGTTTGCGAGTGGCGATTGCGCAACACTGACGTCACACCCAAATCTACCCAAAGCCGGCGTCTTCTCCGTACGCCAGGGGCCTGTCTTGTGGGACAACCTGCACGCCAGCCTTCACAACAAACCACTGCGCCCTTACCGGCCGCAACCGCTATACTTGTTCCTACTGAACACATCGCACGATTCGGCCGTCATGCAATACGGCCGACTGGCGCTTGAGGGCCGCTGGGCAATGCGCTGGAAAGACGCCATTGACCGCCGCTGGATGCACGGGCTGCGTGATGTGTATCTTAAATAGTGCGCGCCTAGGGTGGGCCAGCGAAGGCCAACTGGTTGCCGCATGGGTCCAAGAATTTAAACATGGCGAATTCGTCGCTATAGACCTTAAATCCAGAAATCAGCACGCCGTGCGCCGCCAAATGGTCCCGCATGCTTGTGATGCTTTCCGCCCCTAAAACAGGACAAACGCCACAGGCATCCCGATCTTGATACCTCGGCGTGCAACCGCCCTGCAGATAGATGTGTAGATCGCCGGCACGACACATGTGCCCAGGAGCACTTTCCCCACAGTCTTCAAGCCCCAGAATACCAATGTAAAATGACACCGCCTCATGCAGATCGACGACATAAACATCAATAGCGTTTACAGATATCGTCTTCATTATCGTTTCACATTCATCACGACACCATCGACTCAGGCGCCGATCGCAGCCCGAATCTCCGCCGCCAAAGCAGCCAACACATCCCCGTCAGCGGGCGCTGCATTGGCAAAATTCAGATCCCCAATCTGATTGATTGGAACCAAATGTAAATGCGCATGCGGCACTTCCAATCCTGCCACCATCAACCCCACGCGCTTGCAAGGAACCACGGATTCGATAGCTTCGGCCACGGGTTTGGCGAATCGCAACACGTCGCTCAGAAGATCATCGTCCATGTCAAAAAAGCGATCGACGTCCTGCTTGGGAATCACCAGTGCGTGACCACGCGCAACGGGCCGCACATCAAGGAACGAAAGGAATCGATCGTCCTCCGCAAGGCAATGACAAGGGATCTCGCCCATGATGATTTTAGCAAAGATCGTGCTCATGTTACTCCCCGCAAAGAATCAGGTATATTTCAACACTTCGTCGACGGTCGTGTAGCCATCCAGGATGTTGCGAATGCCGTCCTCGCGCAAAGTCCGCATTCCCATTTCAACAGCTTTACTACGAATCACCAAGGTGGGTTGGCGCTCGTTGATCATCACCTTAATCGGGTCCGAAACGCTCAGATATTCATAAATACCTTTACGGCCATGATAGCCCGTTTCGTTGCAGAACGAACAGCCAGCCCCATAGTAGAAATCACGCCCCTCTACATCTCGCTCAGATAACCCCAGACTTGTCAGAACCTCATTGTCCGGGCGATACGGCGTCTTACATTGCTCGCAAACGGTTCTGACAAGGCGTTGCCCCAGCACCGCTTCGAGTGTTGATGAAATCAGATATGGAGCCACATCCATGTCAATCAAGCGCGTCACCGCGCCTGCGGCGTCGTTGGTATGTAGCGTGCTGAAGACAAGATGGCCGGTCAACGAAGCCTGGATCGCGATCTGCGCGGTTTCCAAATCCCGGATTTCCCCGACCATCATCACATCAGGATCTTGACGCAAGAATGCGCGCAAGATTTTCGCAAAGGTATTTCCTGCAGCAGGATTCACGGGAACTTGCACGATCCCCTCAATGTCATACTCGACAGGTTCTTCTGCGGTTAAAAGTTTGCGCTGTATCGTATTAATCTTACGCAACCCAGAGTACAACGTCGTCGTTTTCCCGGATCCCGTCGGCCCCGTAATGGCGACGATGCCGTTCGGTTTCTCGATGTCCCGGGTGTAGGCCTCGTACACATCATCCGGCATGCCCAGGTTCTCAACGTCTAAAGCAACGACGCTTCGGTCCAACACACGCAACACGACACTTTCCCCAAATTGGGTCGGCAGTGTCGACACACGTAAATCAACCACACGCCCGCCCACCTTCAGGGCGATGCGCCCGTCTTGCGGAAGACGTTTTTCGGCGATGTCCAGGTTCGCCATAACTTTAATTCGCGAGGTAATTGGCGCAGCCAGTCGTCGCGGAGGAGGCGACATTTCGTAGAGCGCGCCATCAACGCGGTACCGAATCTTAAATTCCTTCTCGAAAGGCTCGAAATGAATATCAGATGCGCGGTCGTTGACCGCCTGGAACATGACCAGATTCACAAATTGAACAACCGGCTTCGACCCAGCCGCCTCCTCTAGCGTATCCTCATCTTCGCGCGCCATCGAAAGGCTATCGCCAACTTCGTCAATTTCAGTCTCCAGAGCCGTCAACATGTCGTTGACCGCGTCGCTATCATCTCCGTAGAACTGATTAATGCTGGTTTTGACGTCTTCTTCGCGCGCAAACACGAAATCAACATCACGTGTTAGAACGAACATGAGCTCGTCCATCACCTGCGGGCTGATAATCTCGTACGCAACCAATTCAACGCTGCTGTTCGTGGACGAAACAGGCAAACAGTTGTACATTCGTGCCACGCTGGCTGGTACGCTATGAATGACATCAGGGGGAATATCAGTGGCAGGCAGATTAATCACTCGCGAGGCGTGGTAACCCGCGATCAGTTCAAGCAGCTCATCTTCGGACAGAATCTGGCGACTAAGGATGACGTCACGAATCGGCCTCTCGCTCTCCTCGTGCTCATCCCATATCTCTTGCAGCACGTCTGCGGTCACCACATCGTGCTCCCGCAGAGTCTGCAACAATGGATCAAATTCTATTGCGTTAGCCATACCATGTCTTTCAAGCCTGAATCACTGCGAAAAACAGCATCCGTGCCACTATTTCCCTTGGGCAATTTCCTCAAGTCGCAACTTGATCTGCGACGGATCCTGAGCCTTGGTGATAAGATCTTCGTAGTGAATAATGCCGGCCTCGTAGAGGGCGAGAAGATGTGCATCTAGCGTGATCATCCCGTATTTCGCACCCGTTTGAATGTCAGACGTAATTCGATACGTCTTATTGTCACGGATCAGCGCCTGAATGGACGGCGTGGTGATCATGACTTCAAATGCGGCACAGCGGCCCGCTCCATCAGCACGTTTTAACAGCAACTGTGAGATCACGGCCACGATTCCGCTAGCAAGCTGAGTACGGATTTGCTCCTGCTGATCTGAGGGAAAAGCGTCCACGATTCGGTCAACCGTGCGCGCGGCACCGGTCGTGTGCAATGTCGCAAAGACGAGATGCCCGGTTTCCGCCGCGGAGATGGCGGCTTCCATCGTTTCGAGATCGCGCATTTCCCCCACGAGAATGACATCGGGGTCCTGGCGAAGCGCACGTCGAAGCGCCTCTTTAAACGTGGGCACGTCTACACCGATTTCACGCTGTGAGACAATCGAGTTTTTGTGGCCGTGGTAATACTCGATAGGGTCTTCAACGGTGATGATATGACAATCACGCTCTATGTTGATGACATTGATCATACTAGCTAAGGTGGTCGACTTCCCACTACCTGTTGGTCCAGTCACCAGCACCAGACCGCGCGGCTTAAACAACAATTCTTTAATTTGTGGTGGCAACCCGATCGTATCCAACGAAAGCAGTTCGTTTGGAATCTGACGCAAGACGACGCCGACGTTGCCCTTTTGCTTGAAAATACTTACACGAAAACGCGCCTGTTCTCCGAAACTGAAACCAAAATCGGATCCCCCCTGTTCACGCAAGCGTTGTTGGTGGTCTGGCGACGTAATACTTTTCATCAGCCGCTCAGCGTCATCCCCGTTCAACGGTGCACTATCAATGGGCTGCAACGATCCGTTCATGCGCAAAAGGGGCGGCGAATTCACAGTGATATGAAGATCGGACGCACCTTCATCCACGCAAAGCTGAAGCAGTTCACTCATTTCAACGTCATGCGATTCGACCTGTTCAACGCTATCCATCAGTTCACTCATTAATCCAGATCTCCCATGGTTACTCTGAACACCTCTTCCAACGTTGTTGTTCCCGCCACGACTTTTCTCAGTCCATCCTCACGAAGTGTGCGCATACCTAGCTCACGCGCACGCGCTCGCAACTCAAGCGCAGACACTTTGTTGAAAATCATGTGCTGGATCTCATCGGTCACAGAGAAAATCTCGAAAATACCACGCCGGCCGCTGTAGCCGGACAGAGAACACTTCTTGCAACCATG
>JAPKCZ010000062.1 GCA_028822745.1 Kiritimatiellia bacterium
CATGTCGGGGAATGGCCAATGCAAAGCGCGAAATGGCATGAAATCTGAATTGGTGTAAGTCGTGAATCATAATGAGCTTCTGAAGGATTAACGATTCAGTGCTCCATTTATTGTAACGAAACAACACGTCCGCGATTTTTTTTTAAGTGCTTACGGTAGGTCGATACAATGGGTGAAGTGATGCGTCGTATTGAAAGGGTCGCAAGAATAGTGCGCGCCTGTCGAGTGTCATTTTCTCTTCTCTGAAACCGTGTGTGTGGAACGCTGGCGCGCAACTCCGTGCTACGTAGTGATGGGTCTTATGCTACGTAGTGTTGAAAACGGTCTAAATTTGGTCTAGAAAAAAAAGCAAAAAAAAGTGTTAGAGGGTGTTGACGTGATGACACATTAGATGTACTTTTTTTCAAACTTGTTCAACATGTGTCACTGTGATGCGCGTTGTTCGAGTGGACGTTGAAGAGTGCTGTGAATGCTGCCTGATTCAATTGTCAGACTTCGGTCTGCTGAAACAGGCAATCACACGGCCTACCAAACTACTCGACACAAATTGTGTTGAGACAAAAGGAGGTGATTGTCGTGGTAGCAAAGAAGAAGGCAGCCAAGAAGAAGGCTCCGGCTAAGAAGAAAAAAGCAGCGCCTAAGAAAAAGGCCGCAGCTAAGCGTAAAGCAGCGCCTAAGAAAAAGGCAGCAGTGAAGCGTAAAGCAGCGCCTAAGAAAAAGGCCGCTAAGAAAAAGCCAGCAGCCAAGAAAAAGGCGACTAAGAAAAAAGCAGCTAAAAAGAAGACGGCTAAGAAGAAAGCCGCTCCGAAAAAGAAAGCAGCTAAGAAAAAAGCAGCTCCCAAGAAGAAGACGGCTAAGAAGAAAGCCGCTCCTAAACGGAAAGCAGCTAAAAAGAAAGCAGCGCCTAAGAAGAAGGCAGCAGCTAAGAAAAAGAAATAATGAAAAGGTTCGGCCTTTTGGTCGAATTTTGAACTTTCAGAAATGGCGGCTCTCCGAACTTGTTCGGGGGTCGCCATTTCCTTTTGACTCGAATGGGGGCGGGTCATAGAGTACCCCTAGACCTTTGTCATATATGCCCCCACTGAACCGGCGGGGGATGGGTTTGGAGACTATTTTATGATTTCGCAATGTATGTTGAGTTTGCCGCTGGCCGGAATTGGATATGCGCTCCAGGAATCCAATATGTCCGGCAAGATTATCGTCGTCGTGCTTGTTATGAGTTCGATCTGGGCCTGGTCGATCATTCTGACGAAAACGCGCGAGTTGCAATTGGGCGCACAAGTGACGCATGCCTTTGTGATGGATTATCGTAAAGAGGCCAGCCCTGTCGCCCTTTTCTTGAAACATCGACGCTATCAAGACAGTCCCGCCTACCGTATTTATGACCACGGATGTAATGCGATGGGACGCGCGCTTGAAGCACGCGGCATCGATCCGAATGATCTGTTCTCTGGAACGATTGGTACGTCTGAACACTCGTTACGTCGACCGGATATCAAGTCCGTTCGCAATGTCGCCGAGCGAACCTATGCGGATGAGTGTCTCTTGCTCGAAAACCGCATGGGACTTCTGGCGACAGCCGCCACCTCCGCGCCGTTCCTCGGACTGCTCGGCACCGTATGGGGCGTGATGGAGTCCTTCGGGGGTATGGCGTCGCAGGGCTCTGCCATGTTGTCTGCCGTTGCGCCGGGAATTTCAGGTGCCTTGTTGACGACCGTCGTCGGTTTGCTCGTTGCCCTGCCTTCTGCAATCGCATTCAACCTTTTGAGTGATAAGATTCGTCGGCTCAATGTTGAGATGAGTAATTTTCTTGAAGAATTTGTTTCCGACGTTGAGCGCCACTACGAAGAAGACGGGGTTTAGCTCATGCCGAGGCAGATGCCGCCATCGACGCTCAAACAGATGAGCGAGATCAACCTGACGCCGTTGATGGATCTCACCTTCATACTTCTGATCACGTTTATTATTACCTTCCCGCTGATCGAGCAGGGGATCCCCATCAACTTGCCCACGCAGAAGGCCGCCCCGATTGAGGCCACACAGAGCAAGACGGTGACCATCGATAATTCGGGCATCATGTACTTTGACCATGATCCTATTTCTGACGTTGAGTTACAGCAGGCCGTCACAGCCCTTCTCGAGGTTGAGCCTCAAGCGACGGTGTTTATTCGCGCGGATGAGGCTCTGGCTTATGGTAAGGTGGTTGACGTTATGAAAATATTGCGTCAGGCCAATGTGACCCGCTTGGCGCTTGTGACCCAATCGGATGAATAGATGGATGTTAAGGTTATTGAACTCTTTATTGGTAAAATCACGTGAAACGGCGCTTTTGGAAAACCTGTAAATTTGTTTCGATCGCGCATGCTATCTTGCTTGTGGCTGTTTTCATCGTGCCGATGATTCCGAATCTGTTTAAATCAGAAAAGGAAAGCCCGGATCTCGTCATTCCTTTCGAAATGGTGGATTTCACGCCCAGCGCCCGTGCCTCCTTGCCTATCGAATCGCTTCCAGAGCCCGAACCTGAGCCTGAGCCCGAACCCGAGCCTGAGCCTGAGCCCGAGCCTGAGCCTGAGCCTGAGCCCGAGCCGAAACGCGAAAGGCCAAAGATAGAAGTGAGTACGGAGCGTATTCATCGTAAAACGGAGCGTACTGTAAAGCGCCCCGTACTGAGCGAGGAAGAGATCCGCCGTCGTTTGGGTGCCAAAAGCGATACGCCGTCGAACACGCCCCCTTCCAGCAGCGACCGTGATCGTTGCTTTGCGCTGATCCATAGCGTCCTTCATGGAGCTTGGGATCAGCCCAGCGCAGAAGCGGCTGGTGATCGCCGCGTGATGGTGCGCCTCAGCTTCGACGCGAACGGAACGATCCTCTCTCGTAAAATTGTTAAGCCTTCCGGCAATGCAGAGCTCGACGCCTCGGTCCTGACTGCCGTACGATCCGTCCCTCGTGTGCATGGCCTCAGTCAAAACTTTCTGTCGTCGTATGCAACGGTATCAATTGAATTCAAGGTGGAATAGTACAGTGTCTTTTTTGAACGTTTCCCGCATGATGTGTTGGCTGGTCGCCAGTGTATGCATCTGCCTTTCCCATGACGCATTCGCCCAAGGCGCTGATATTCGTATATTAAAGGATGGCGCCAACAAGAAGATTACGATCGACGTGTCCGCATCGGGATCGTCGTCCAAGGCGGCCGCTGTCCGCGCCGTTCTGTTCGAAGACCTGAAGCGTTCAGGTTGGTTTGTTCCCGCACCCAGCGCATCGGCGTCATTCTTGGTGTCACTTAACGTAGCAGGTGCGGGCGATCAACTGACTGCCCATGTGCAGGTCGCGCGCAATGGGGGCGCGGGAACACTTCTGTCGAAGACGTTTACGGCGAGCAAAGGGGATGAGCGCTGGTTGGCTCATCAGATTGCCGACGCAATTGTTTGGAAAATCAAGAAACGCCCCGGGATCGCCGCAACGCGCATTCTGATGGTTGGCCAACGCAGCAACCGAAAGGATCTGTATTTGTGTGATTACGACGGACACGGTCTGCGCCAAATCACACGCGACGGTGTGCCTTGCCATTCGCCTTCGTGGGGTGCGACGGCATTTGAGGTTTATTACACCTCACCCTACGCGGGTTTCCCCGACATCTATCGTATTGACCTTAAAACACGTAACCGCGCGCGCGTAGCGAAGTACCCAGGACTCAATGCCGGTGCCGCAATTTCACCCGACGGACGTTCTATTGCGATGATTCTGTCGAAGGATGGAAACCCTGAACTATACGTACAGGATATTCGAAGTCAGCGCCTGCAGCGGATGACGACAACGCGCCATGCTGCTGAAGCCAGTCCTTCCTGGTCCCCGGATGGCGGCGCGATTGTATATGTGTCCGATACAACGGGCGCCCCTCAGCTTTACATCGTGTCGCGAAACGGCGGACGCGCCCGCCGACTAACCACGCCAGCCCGACATGGGTCGGAGAACGTTTCGCCCGATTGGGGGCCAGATGGTACCATTGTCTGCGCCAGCAGACGTAATCGGCGCTATCAATTGATGCAGATCGATCCGGATGGGGGTAATAATACGCTGTTGACCACGGGCCATGCGGACCACGAAGAACCCAGTTGGGCGCGCGATGGCCGCCATATCGTCTATGTAAAAACCGTTGGGTATAAAGAAAGTCTATACATTCTTGACACTATGGGTGACCCCGAAATAGCGTTAACCCGTTTTCCGGGGGAGTGGTATTCTCCGGCTTGGTCCAGATTTGAGTAGTTTTGATACGCCGTGGAGCGTATATTCGACCTTATATAGATAATTTACAGTTCGATACTTGTAGTAGTGTTCATTCTTAATGACGAAAATTGTTAGAGGAGGCAGGTTAATGTCACGGTATAGATGGTTGGTTTTAGGTCTGTGTTTGGTTGTTTGCGTCAGTCTCGGTAGCGGATGTCGCAAGAACAAGGTCAACGGCGGCGCAGGAAGCGATGGCTCAATGAATGGCGACACGCTTGCCGATTTTGACAGTTTGGACAACCCGATGGGACCACGTGACTTTGACCTCGGAGAACTCGTGTCGGATGTCAGCTTCCAGCCTGTGAGCTTCGCCTATGACAGTTATCAGATCGCTCCCAATGAGTACGGGAACATCGATGTCGTCGCGCAGTATATGCGTGAAAACGGCGATACGCGCCTTGTGACGGAAGGGCATGCCGATGAACGCGGCAGCCGTGAGTACAACTTGGCTCTGGGCGAAAACCGGTCACAGTCCGTGCGTGCATACTTGATTAACATCGGTATCGAGAGTGATCGAATTCAGACGCGCAGCCACGGCGAAGAGATGCCAATTGATTACGGTCACACCGAGTCAGCCTGGTCTCAGAACCGACGTGTTGATTTCTCCCTCTTCCGATAAACGGAAAGGGTAACTCTAATGTTTTCCGATTGGATCGTCTTGTCATTTCTGTCGGGCATGCCCGGCGGTGGCGAGCTCCTCGTCCTGTTCCTTGTCATTCTGGTGATGTTTGGGCCTAAACGCCTTCCCGAGGTGGCTCGAAGCGTTGGACGCGTTCTGGATGAGCTTCGCCGCGCATCACAGGACTTCAAAGACCAGATCATGTCGATCGATGAGGTCGATGTCGATGTCGACGACGATCCAAATGCCCATACCTGGGACGATTTAAATATACCCGACGAAACGGAGTCGCGGCAGTCATCGTTCGTGTCGGACTGCCCGCAAGATGCGGCGATGATGAATGACGACGACGGGCCGTCAGATGAAGACGGCGAGAAGCACGTTCAGGAGTGTGGCGATGCGCCCGTACAAGACGACTGCGATTCCTCTGATATCGACAAACCTGACGCGGACGTTTCGGACGACTCTGAAGCATCCGTTCCGGACGACCGTATTGCATCCGTTCCGGATGACGCCGCCGAGCCAACCAACGGCGAGGGCATAGAAAGTGGCCATGATGGACAACGAGACACTTGAATCCGGTGATGATGCCGACGGTCATGGCGAGCTCGGCATAAAACCCTTTTTTGCGCACCTTGAGGATCTCCGCAAGACCGTCGTCTTTTGCGCAATAAGCCTTTTGATTGGAATGCTGATCGCATTTCCGTTTACCGCCGACATCCTGACGCTGCTTAAGGAACCCATGGCGCGCGCGGGGGCGGACGGTGCTGATCTTCTCAAAGTCACAAAACTGGCTGCAGGCTTTTCCATTGCGATGCGTGTCATCTTTTGGAGCGGTATGCTCTTGAGTGCGCCCGTGATGCTGTTTTCTATCGCCCGTTTTGTTTTTCCGGGCCTCACCGAACGGGAGCGCCGTGCCATTTCGCGTTCATTGACCGCCTCTGTCGGTCTTTTTGTCGGCGGTGTCTGCATGGGCTTTTTTATGACGGTGCCCGTGGGTATCAAAGTCATGATGCGAATCACGGACAAGATTGGCGTGTCCTATGATTTTATCGAATTAGCCGATTACGTTTCCTTCGTGCTGAAAATGCTCCTGGCCTTTGGTCTGGCGTTCGAACTGCCCGTCGTCGTTCTCATTCTCGGCTCGCTCGGTATTCTCAATTCGACGAGCCTGCGCGAAAAACGACGCCATGTCTTCGTGGGCTTGCTCGTCCTTGCATGATGCTCACGCCTGCGGATCCTTGGACGATGCTGATGATGGCTTGTCCACTGATCGCCCTGTTCGAGGTCTGCATATGGCTGATCTGGTTCAAGGAACGCAGTTCCAAAGCGGATGCGACGACGGACTGATTGGCGCGAACGCAGCGCGGATTAGCTTTGCAGGTGGGCCCGGAATTCTGCTTCGCTTAGGATCGAGACGTTCAGTTTCTCGGCCTGGGCCAATTTGGAGCCAGCTTTGGCGCCCGCCACCAGAAAACTGGTTTTCGCGGAAACACTTGATGCTGTTTTTCCCCCATGCTGGCGGACGAGTTCCTGTGCCTCATCGCGCGTCATGGTCTCGAGGGTTCCCGTGATGACCAGGGTTTGTCCTGACAATAAACCATCTTGCTTGGCGACAACCGCATCCGGCAGACGCTCCGTGTTGACGCCCTGCGAGCGCAGGCGCTCAATCATCTCCGCAATGCGCGGGTCGCGCAGGAAATTATAAATACTCGCGGCCATGATGGGCCCGATTTCATCGATGCCCTCGAGGGTCTCGACATCGGCTAGGGCCAGTTCCGCGAGCGACGCAAAATGCGATTCAAGTGTCTGGGCCGCCTTCGTGCCCACGTGCGGAATGCCCAGACCTGCGATGAGTCGCCACATATCACGGCACTTGCTGGTCGCGACACCGTCAAGCACGCGTATAGCCGATTTCTCACCCATACGCTCCAAACCCGCCAGGGTTTCCTGCTGAAGCGAATAGATGTCGGATGGGTCGCGAATGCAGTTCTGATCGACAAGCTGATCGACCAATACATCGCCGAGGCCTTCAATATCCATTGCCGCACGTGCGGCGAAATGGCGAACCCAGTTCTTCAGCTGCGCGGGGCACTGCAGATTGACGCATCGGTAGGCGACTTCGCCTTCGCGCTTTTCTGCCGGCATGCCGCAGGTGGGGCAGCTGTTGGGCATATGGAAGGGTTGCTCATCACCGCTGCGCTGTTCGACGAGAACACGCACAATGGCGGGAATGATTTCGCCCGCCTTTTCGATGATGACGGAATCGCCGACACGAATGTCTTTGCGCCGTATTTCGTCTTCATTGTGCAGCGTCGCTCGGCTGACGGTTGTGCCGGCAACCTGAACGGGCTCGAGTTCGGCTACCGGTGTCAGCACGCCGGTACGGCCGACTTGAATCGTGATGGCCTTCAGACGGGTGGTTGCCTGTTCGGGTTCGTATTTGTATGAAATGGCCCAGCGCGGACTTTTTGCCGTGGCACCCAACTCTGCATAATGCGCGACCTGGTTGACTTTGATGACGGCGCCGTCGATCTGGTAATCGAATTCAGCCTGATGCTCCAGAAGATCATCAAGCGCATGATTTAAACCGTCCATGCCTGCGCACGGCCATTGGCGCGTGAAGGTTTTCATGTGGAAGGCGTGCAGCTGTTCCGTAAGGGCGACATGCGTTTCAAAGGTGATGCCCTCACAGGCCCCTACGGCATAGAAGACCGCGTCGAGCG
Organism: Kiritimatiellia bacterium; assembly: GCA_028822745.1. Taxonomy (GTDB): domain Bacteria; phylum Verrucomicrobiota; class Kiritimatiellia; order UBA8416; family JAIOPI01; genus JAPKCZ01. The sequence continues at coordinate 7,630 of JAPKCZ010000062.1, forward strand.
GGCGTTGCGCGACCGTTGAGGCATCCAGCAGCTTCAGCGAGCCTGCGGCCGCGTTGCGTGGATTGGCAAAGGGCGCCAAGCCTGCCTGTTCCCGAGTCTCATTGAGCGTGTTAAACCCGGAAACGGACATGTAGACCTCGCCGCGTATTTCAATGTGTTTTGGAGGCGCGTCGCTGTGTAGTAGCAGGGGGATGCTTCTGATGGTTCGAATATTTGCGGTGACATCGTCGCCTGTACGGCCGTCGCCACGCGTCACGGCGGTGGTTAGCTTTCCATTCTCGTATGTCAGTGAAATGGCCACGCCGTCCACTTTGGGTTCCAGAACGTAAGCGTAAGGGGCTCCGCCCAGTAGCTTTTTGACACGGTTGTCGAATTCGGCAAGTTCGTCCCGGTCGTACGTGTTGGCCAGACTGAGCATGGGCTGTGCGTGCGAGACTTGCGAAAAAGCGTCGAGGGGTGCCCCGCCCACGCGTTGGGTGGGCGAGTTGATGTCGCTCAGTTCGGGGTGCTCTTTTTCAAGTACCTCGAGCGATGCCAGCATCGCATCAAATTCCCTGTCCGTGATTTCAGGTGCGGCCTTGGTGTAGTAGAGGTAGGTGTGCCGTTCAATGTCTCGGCGCAGGGCCAGAATTTGATCCTCGGGCGTTTCCAGGGGCAGATCGTTCATACCGAAATCGCTATTGGAGTGTTGTCAGCATGTCGGCCAAAATCGCCTTCATAACGCCGCACTTGGACACAAACGCTTGAGCACCTTCATAGTCCGCCGCCTGCAGGTGCAAGAGACATTGCACGAAGTTATCCGCTGAAGATTCGGGAGGTCCCAAAAGTTTGCTCTTATCGATCGGGGGGATGCTTTTAACCTTAATGCTGACTGACTTGTCCCCT
>JAPKCZ010000705.1 GCA_028822745.1 Kiritimatiellia bacterium
GAGGCGTTCTATGGCGTCATTTGCCTGTTGAATGACATCAGGAATGCCAATGCCTTCATAGGCGTTCCCGATCAAGGCCAGACCGGTGTGCGTCTTTTCGATCGATCGAATCTGCGCCAGACGTTCTTTGTGCCCTAGTGTGTATTGTGCCATGCACTTGTTGTAACGATTGAGCCGAACGAACGCAGGCTCGCCTTCAATATTCAACCATGCTGACAGTTCACCCGTCACGCGACGCGTCAGGGCTTGATCATCATCGTTGAGCACGGCTTCACGTCCTGACCCACCCGCGAAGGCGCGCAGGACGACTAGGTCTTCGGGGGCGCGATTGGGGTACTTCTGGTGAGCGAATGTGCAGGCAATAATTGAATCCGATTCTGCACGCGGTACAACAAATCCTGAAGCGTCGGGGAGCTTGGCGATCTGTTCGCGGTGGTAGCCCAAGTTGATTGTGGCAACGCTCCCGTACGGGATGTCTCTTAAGGTCGTCGCAATGTCTGGCGCGCAATTTTTGAGCAAGACTGCTGCTTGCCATGCCGGTACGGCCATGATGAGGACGTCGGCTTCGTGACATGTCCCCGTCGTCGTTGTCACGCGCCACTGCCTACCATCTGATCGCTCAACGGTCGCGGCTTGTGTGTCGAGTTGGATGTCGACATGCGGGCTGATGGCTGCGATGACGGCATCGGGCAAGCGCTGTAAACCACCTTTGAAGGAATAGAATAAGCTGTAGCGGGCGCCTGATGATCCTTTCGTTGCCATGCGCGACTGTTGCGCGCGCAACCCCAGAAGAAGACTGCGATGTTCTTTTTCTAAATTAGGGAACTGCGGCATCGTGGATTGCAGGCTGAGCTGCTCGGGGTCAGCGCCATAGATGCCAGCAACAAGAGGCTGCGCCAAGCGCTCAAGGACTTCGCTGCCCAAGCGTCGTCGTACGAAGGATGCCAGCGATTCGTCGCCCTGTGGGCCTCGCGGAAGAAATAGATCCATTAGGACGCGCAGCTTGCCTCTCAGCGAGATGAGTGGCGTTTTAATCCATGGGCCAAGTTGCCCCGGTACCATCAGATAAAAGCCCTCAGGAATTGGGTGCAGCTGGGCTTTGTGAACGATATAGCAGGTGCGTGCTTCGGGTCGGGTGCTGATGATGTCGTCGTCAGCGATACCAACTGATTTGGCGAGAGCACGTGCTGCAGGTTTCGTTTGAATGAGCGAGTCGGCCCCGAATTCGAGGGTGCAACCCGATTCGGTTCCGGATTGAATGGACCCGCCCAGCTGTGGTTTTGCTTCAAGCAGCGTTACCTGATAGGGGGCATCGGATTGGGTCAGGTTAAAGGCCGCAGTAAGGCCGCCTATGCCGCCACCGATGACAATCGCTTTTTTAGGCGTTTGATTATTCATGAGGCGAGTGGATTGACGTGGCGGTCACATTCTTGGCAACTGACCCACTCAGCCGTGCCGTCGGCGTAGTGTTCGCGTTTCCAGATTGGAAGACGGCGTTTGACCTCGTCGATGATGAAGCGGTTGGCTTTGTAGGCTGCGTCGCGATGCGCGCAGGAAACGCCCACCCAGACGGCCACGTCACCAATCGAGAGATGACCCATACGGTGCACGCATTCGGCACGTAGAATGGGGAAGTGTTGTTTTGCTTCGTCGAGAACCGTTTGCCCTTCACGTTTTGCAAGACTGACGTAGGCCTCGTATTCCAGCGACGTCACGGCTTTGCCGTCATTGACATTACGAACCCAGCCTTCGAAGGTCACGAGCGCGCCTGCACCTGCATCGCGGAGCGATTCGGCGCGTGCGGCGCAATCGATGGTTTGGTCGGT
>JAPKCZ010000063.1 GCA_028822745.1 Kiritimatiellia bacterium
AGAAATCGAAATGCCTTCTATATGTGCTACTCGGTCACATCATCGTTGATTTTTTTCTGATCGAAGCCAGCTTGTACTATCATTACCCAGATGTTTCACACGTCATCCGCTGGTTGACGCCGACCCCATGAGGAGCCCACGTGGCCCAATATGTTGAAAAGTTGATAGCGGAGTTTTGGTTCGTGCTAGCAAGCATGGCCCCGTATCTATTGTTCGGATTTTTGATTGCTAGTGTGCTTTCTGTTTTTCTTAAAGCGTCCTTTGTACGAGAACGGTTCGGTAAAGGCGGTTTTCGTGAAGTTGTTGTGGCTTCGTTGATGGGCGTTCCCTTGCCGCTGTGCTCTTGCGGCGTTCTTCCCGTTGCCGCATCGCTTCGTGAACAGGGAGCCACACGGGGCGCGACGCTCTCCTTCTTGACGTCAACGCCCCAAACGGGCGTTGATAGCATCGCGATCACCTATTCACTCTTGGGACCCATTTTTACGATTGTAAAAGTTGGTGTCGCCTTTGTGTCTGGTGTCTTTTGCGGGTCTCTCGTGGATCGTTTTGGAGGGCAAGATCCTACGGTCGAGGATCGGCGTGTCGTGGAGCCTTCTTCTATCGCCGATTCGGTCCCATTACCGAAGACGGTTCGACTTCGTCATGGGCTGCGGCATGGCTTCGTTACCGTCGCCTGCAGCATCGCATGGGCAACCTTGATCGGCGTGTTTCTGGCGGCCGTGTTGACCACATTTATACCGCCGAATCTGTTGACTGGGATTGCGGAACACAGGGGGTGGACCATGTTCGCCATGCTCGTGGTCGGCATACCCCTGTACGTCTGCTCCAGCGGGTCGGTTCCGCTCGCCTATGCCTTTATGGCGACGGGGATCAGCCCCGGTGCGGCGTTGGTATTTTTAATTGTCGGGCCGGCAACCAATATGGCAACGGTGACAACCGTCTGGAAGCTACTCGGCGGACGATCCGTTCTGCTATACTTGGGATCGCTTACCTTTTGTGCCATCCTGGCCGGTTACGGTTTTGATTTTCTGCTCCTTCGGTCTGGTGTCGAGAGCATGCCGAAGGCCCATGGCATCCATCTGGGGTTCTGGAGTCACGTGAGTGCTGTTGTGCTTTTGGTTGTGTTTGCGACAGCACTTGCAAATCGTCGAAAAGCAAAAAACGAGCGCAGCGAAGGCGCGCTTACGTAAAGATAGGAGCTATTCGGCTGCCGTGTCACACGCGGGTAACAGCAGGCGTAGTCGTGTGCCTTTACCCGGACTGGAGTCGAGCTGCACAGCGCCTTGATGGGCCCATGCAACACCGAGTACGACAGGTAGGCCCATGCCTTCGGCTCGAATTTTTGTTGTAAAAAACGGATCGAAAGCGTTAAACGTGACCTCATCTGCCATGCCGGGACCCGAGTCGCTTACTTCAAAATAGACGTACTGATCCGCATGCAAATCAACGTTGTGGATATTGGGGACCGACTCATCGGTACGTGAAATGACGCCGCAGGAGACGTTAATTACTCCTGGCAAATCTGCCAGCGCTTCCGTTGCGTTGATGACGAGATTTGCCAGCGACAGGGTTAGTAATTTCTCATCGACATGGATGGCGGGGCAGGGGGCAATAGGTGTTACGCTGACGCGTACTTGACCCTTGGCGAGAGATTGGAGAGCCGCCATTTGCTGTTGCAGAAACGCTTCGGGGACAAGTCTTTTGGGTTCTAGGTATGTTTGCCCTGCAAAAATTTGGATGCGCTGTGTCAGTCCAAGCGATGCTTCTGACAGTGATTGGATTTGGTGGACGCTTTTGAGATAGGGGGTGTCGTCCGCGCACTGGGCCAGAATGAGCTCGTTATTCCCTTGGATGGCGGCAAGGAAATTGTTGAAATCATGCGCCATTCCCCCTGCCATGCGCATGAGGCTTTGCGCCTTCAGGCGTTGAAATCGCGGCTCAAAATGATTTTCCTTGGACGGAGTTGTCATGACCACCTGCCGTGCTTTCGCTTGAATCGGTTTCAGAGATACTGGCCGATTTCTTCAAATATGGCCAATACCATTTTGTGTAAGTGTAGATTGATACGAAATTGATTATCAGAGCGACACCTTCACACGTGTATATAACAGGCGTCGAAATGAAGTCGACAGGGGATTCCTCAAAGAGATATATCAACCCGATTAGCGGAAAATTGATAAACGTTCTGAGTTTCCCAATGAAATGGGCACCTCCTGGTACGTTGTAAAGTGATCCAATCGAACGTAAGAAGGTCACCCACTGATCTCGAGAGAGAAAACAGACGGTCATGGCTAAGAGGATGATCGCGTGTTCGGTGTTGCCGTTCTGCGTCGCTACAAACACAAGCAGCGGCAGGCTGGCCAGATAGAAAAATTTATCCATCAATGGATCAGCATTGGCGCCGAATTCCGTACACACTCCGAAACGTCTGGCTAAATACCCATCGAATAGGTCCGTTACAGCCGACATAGCCAGGGCGACAATCGAAGCAATGAACAGCCCTGTGGAGGGTTGTTTCGTGTACACAATTGCGCCAGCAAAGAAGAGCATAACCAGAGGGAATCTGGCCATGGTCAGCGCTGTAACGAGTCCCAGCTTGGCGGCGCGTCTGGCCACGTGGCTACTCTCCGGAGCAAGGTGTTGGGCGACTCCAACGTGGAGCCGCCTACAAGTAAATCGTCTTCAGGCGCCCATTTGGTAGCGCTTGAATTTACGAATTTCGATGGTGTCACCGAGCGCTTTTCCTGTCTCGCTCAGCAATTCAGTGATGGTCTGTTTGGGTTCTTTGACAAACCCTTGATTCAAAAAGCAAATTTCTTGGTAAAACTTACGAATCTTACCTGCAACGATTTTTTCGATGATCTGTTCAGGTTTTCCTTCAACCTGTTTGGCGAAGATTGCCTTCTCACTCGTGACTTCCGCTTCTGGGACTTCGTCGTCCTTCAGGAAGCGAGGGCTCGCTGCGGCGGCATGTAGGCAAAGGTCTTTCAGAAGTTGCTGAAAGGCTTCGCTGGTGGTGCTCTCTGTTTTTGTGCAACCAATATCGATCAGCACGCCGATCTTACTGTTGGAATGGACATAGGCACCCACGGCGCCTGTGCCGGATACGGTGTAGCGTTCGTTACGGGGGATGACGATGTTTTCGCCGACTTCGGCAATTTTCGCGGTGACTTCTTCTTTGTTCTCTTCGCCCAAGTTGCCATCTGTGTCACATGCACGCTCAGCGAGTGAGGCGACAAAGGTGATGAACTCATCGTTGCGAGCAACGAAGTCGGTTTCGCAGTTCACTTCGACGAGTGAGACGGTACTGCCGTCGCTGCTCGTGGCACTTGCTATCAAACCCTGGTTGGCGGCGCGGTCTGCTTTTTTCGCTGCGACGGCTACGCCGCGTTCGCGCAGCAGAATACCGGCCTTCGTGATGTCGCCTTCGGCTTCAACGAGTGCGCGTTTACAATCCATCATGCTGACGTTGGTCGCGTCGCGAAGTTCTTTGACCTGTGATGCGGTAATAGTGGCCATGAATAGTCTCCTGTGAAGGACTCGTCCACTGTGTGTGGAATTCGAGTTGGTTTATCTAATGTGTATGGTTGGTGCGATAGATGGCGCTCGCGTTAGCGAGCCCATTGATTTACGTCGCAACTTCTTCTTCGGCAGCAGGTTCTGCCGCGGCTTCTGCTTTTGGTTTGGCTTCAGGAGCTTCTTCTGCCTTCGCAGCTTTGGGTTCCGCAGCGGGTTCAACTGGTGCTGCTTCTGCCTTTTTAGCTTTCGGTTCCGCGGCCTTTTTAGGCGGTGCAGTTTTTTCTTTTTCAGCTTTGGCTTTAGGCTCAGCCTTTTTGGCAGGCTTCTCTTTGTCAGCTTCAGCAGGTTGCGCGGCCTTTTCAGCTTTCTTCGCATCGGCCTCGGCCTTCTTCGCAGCGGCGGCAGCCTTCTTGGCTTCCGCTTTTGCTTCGTCTTCGGCCTTACGTTTGGCTTCTTCTGCTTGGCGTGCTTCTTCCGCAGCTTTGGCTTCTTCGGCAGCTTTGGCGGCCAGTTCGGCAGCAACGCGGGACCATTCGGCACGCGCCTTTTTGGCAACGCCAATCGTGGCGTCAGCGATCAAACGAATGGCGCGGATGGCGTCATCGTTTCCTGGGATAGGGTAGGCAATGTGGTCAGGGTTACAGTTCGTGTCAACAATGGCGATAACCGGAATTCCGAGTGCCTTCGCTTCTGCGACAGCAATGGATTCACGGTTCACGTCGACGACGAAGAGGCATTCCGGCATGTTGACCATGTCTGCAACACCTGAGACGTTGCGGCGTAGCTTTTCAAGTGCGCGGCGCTTTTTTGAAGCTTCCTGCTTAGGAAGATCTCCGAAATCGTTGTCACCTTCCAGTGCTTCGTATTCGCGCATACGTTTGACGCTCTTACGAATCGTGGCGTTGTTGGTGAGTGTTCCGCCTAACCAGCGAGTGGTGACGTAATGCTGTCCGGTTTCGATGGCGGTTTCTTTGATAATCTGCTGGGCTTGCTTCTTCGTTCCGACAAATAGGATGTTCTTTCCGCTCGAAACGACGCTGTAGACATAGTCCATTGCTTCTTCAAGCATGACCAACGTCTTGGACAGATCAATAATATGGATGCCGCCGCGCTTATCGAAGATATAGCGTTTCATTTTCGGGTTCCAGCGCTTTGTCTGGTGGCCGAAGTGTAATCCTGCGTTCAGTAGGTCCCGAACGCCGATGGTCTGTGCCTGTTCTGTGTCTTTAGTTGCTTCTTTGGTCACGATGTACTCCTGTTAAGGCCGAACGATATTCTGCTCTACGTTCGGAATCCGCTTTGGCAATCCCCGTGACGGGATGCACTCGCTTCTTGTTGGACAGGCGCTTTGCACCCGGCAGAACCAACGATGGTTAAACAGGAAACGTATCACGCGCGTGAAATTACTCAAGGGAAAAAGGGTCTTTCTGTATAATTTCAGCGCCTGTGCTCACCTGCGCATGGAGGTAGCTCTGACCTATCCAGAGATCCGACACACGCGCATTGGCATCGAATAGGCGAAGGAGAAGATTTACCACTCGCTGCGCTTGAGACACGGAGGTACGGAGACGTCTGCCACGCAGCTGGGGGGCATGGTTTCCGAAATATTAAGAAATGCATTTTCTTATGCTCGCTGTTCGGCCCTCAGGGAGGGTCGTGACACGCGCGTGGACTATGATGAGCGCGCGATAGTGCCCTGACGAAGGCATTCATAGGCAACGACGGACACAGCGTTGGATAGATTTAGCGTGCGGGAATGTTTGCCCGGCATTGGGATGATGCACAGATTATCCGCGTATTCCCCGTAGAGGGAATGCGGAAGGCCGGACGATTCATTGCCGAAAACCAGATGGCTTGCCTGGTTAAGGGCCGTGTCGTAGATGGTTTTCGTACCTCGTGAGCTGAGAAAAGCCATGCTACTCGGTGTCTCTGCCTCCATGAAATTTTCCCATGACGCATGTTCGGTGATGTCAATGTGCTCCCAGTAATCCAGTGCCGCGCGTCTCACGTGTGCTTCGCTGAGGGAAAATCCGAGCGGGTGGATGAGGTGCAGTCGGGCATCGAGGCAAACGCAGACGCGTCCGATGGCGCCCGTATTGTGCGGAATTTCAGGCGCCACGAGGACGATGTTCATCCGGTCAGGCATCAACAAGGCCCAATCACAGTGAGGCAAGTTCGCTTTCGAGTCGCTCAAGTTTCGTTTTGATGCGCTTGATTTATTAGCGCTTTTTCTGGCGTGCGCGCGCTTGTCGATCACGCGCGAGCTCGGTTTCAAATTGGACACGCGACTTGAGGATACTTAGTGCAAAAACGGCACTGGGGTCGGACGTTTCTGTAGCGACTTCTGGCGGTGCGACAATATAGACGTCGTGACGTTCGAAGAGCTCAAGGAGTAGCTGCAGTGGTGCGGAGGCGGTGCCAAGTTTTTCAATACGGCGTACGATGACCCGTTTAACATGACCCGATTCAATCTTGTGAATAAGGGCAGCCAGCGCAGGGCGACCTTCTTCGTTCTCCAGAGCCCAGCAGGTCGGGTGCAGGTGACCGGGATATTCGATGTCCGTGAAAATATGATCTGGCTGAATCGTCAGGTTGTGTTCGAGTGCCAATTCGCGAGCAATTTCCACCTGACGTGGAACGGAAGTCGTGTGATGACGTTTTTCCTGCTGACAGGTTCGGGCGTAAATGCATGCGGTCATATTGATCAGACTAGGAAGGTGCAAGAATATGTCAAGTCGCTATAAAAATTTCGCGATATGTGGCAATCCACGGATCTGACCTGTGTAAGGGTCGCCTATCGAATGCGCCAGCAATGTGGGAGTGTGGGAGTGTGGGAGTGCGTTGTCACCCGATGGGAATCGCGTGGTCAATGAGCGTTTTACCTTTTCACATACCCACACACTCACACACGTTCTCTGGGTCCATGCAATCCGTCGCACCTACAAGCGTGTTCTATGACGAATGATTCTCCGCTTATGACTGTGGGGGAAGTAGTTTCGCAATGGCATCCGCGACGTTTTCTGCTGAAATGGATCGCATGCAAGGAACGTCACGGCACAGCTTCTGATACCCAAAGACGGAACAGGGTGAACAGGGTAATCCCAGATGGAGGCAAATGCTGGATTTCTGTGGGCTGTGCCACTTTCGCGGATCACTCGGGCCGAAAAGCGCGACACTCGGCCGAGACAGCGCAGCGGCAAGGTGCATCAGCCCGCTATCGCCCCCAACAAAGACACTGGCGTGCGCTAGCGCATCTGCTGTTTGCGCGAGGCTACAGGTGCCGATGCGGTTGCGAACATAGGGTAGGGATGTGATTCGTGAAAGTACAGCTTGGGACAAGGTGTGATCGTCGCCGCCGAGAAGGACGATGTTATAGCCGCGCTGACCAAGCATCTGGATGAGGGTAAACGTGTTCTCGACGGGCCACTGTTTGTATCGATTCATGCTGCCGGGAGCGATGGCGATTTGTGTCGGGTCTGGTGTTGCACGTGCGGCGTCCGGATTTTTGAGAAGCGCACCATGTAGGCTGCCGCTTCCGGGGTCAACATCAACAGCGCTTAGTAGACGCCGAAACTGATCGAGTTCGTAACCGTCGACATCATAACTGACGAGGTGCGTATACAGACTTATTCGCATGGGGTTCAATTTGTAACCGACGCGTACCAGTGCGCCACTGGCGATGCCCATGACCGCCGAAAAGTTGTGAAACTGTTCCGTGTCGATGCAAAGGTCGAAACGCCTTGATCGAAGTGCCTTCCACAATCGGATCGGGTGCGCGTCGTATGCGTACGCCGTATGGTCAACGTCGAACAGAGCCAGCACATCAAGGTTGCGCCGCTCGCAAATAATGTCCAACTCGCAGTCGGGCCAGAGGTGCTTAATCTGTCGAAGGACCGGTAGCAACATCAACATATCGCCCATACCGCCTGGGCGAATCACAAGAACGCGCTCAATTGAATCGGGCGCCGGTGTGGCCGCAATTTCTGGTGCCCCGCTTCGGTGGCGCCAGTAGCCAATGACCCGGCAGAGGGCAAGGCCGAGCGTTGCGTCGAACAGTTTTAGCAGTCGGGTTTTAAGCTTCACGATGTGCCGTTCACTGTGGTCGCCACGTTAGTGCGGTGCCGCTTGTTCGTAGATTGGGCCGGAAACTACGCGCTCTTCTCGGAGTCGTCGATGGTCTTTACGCGAAAAATGGGGATACGTGGTGGCCGCTGTGTCTCGGGTGTGTCGTCGGCAAGGGTTATGCCGCGGCGCTCGAGGAAATCACGGGCAAAAAGACTGTAGGCGACAGCGCCCGGCGATTGTGGTGCATATGTAATGATCGGTTTTCCGAAGCTTGGGGCTTCGCTTAATCGAATGTTTCTCGGGATGACGGTGTTGTAAATCTTTTCGGGGAAATGTTTGTTCACTTCGCAGACGACGTCGCTCGAAAGGTTGGTGCGCGCATCAAACATGGTCATGACGATACCTTCAACCTCAAGACGTGGGTTCGCGCCACTGTCGCGCAGCTGATGGATGAGTTTCGAAATAACACTGAGGCCTTCGAGTGCATAATATTCACACTGCATGGGCACGAGGACAGAATCTGCGGCCGCAAGCGCGTTCATCGTCAGAATGCCAAGCGAAGGGGGGCAGTCGAGTAGCATGAAATCGTACGTGTCTGTCTCGGCAACCGACCGAAGCGCTGCGTCAACGCATTGAAGGTAATTGTCCATGCGTGCCACTTCAATTTCAGAGCTCGCCATGTCGAGTTCCGAGGGAATGATATGCACGTTTTCGTAATCCGTAGCGCGGCGCATATCGTTGGCGGGCGTTTCTCCGATCATGGCCGGGTACATGCTGATGCCTTCTTCTTTGGCCAGACCCAATCCGCTTGTCGCGTTCGCCTGCGGGTCGAGATCGACGACAAGAACGGTTTGGCCAAGTTCGGCTAAGCAGGCGGCGAGATTAATGACGGTTGTCGTTTTGCCAACACC
>JAPKCZ010000706.1 GCA_028822745.1 Kiritimatiellia bacterium
TGGTGTCGCGCCCTGCGACAACCACGCCACCGAAACCCTTGGACTGCCAGAACGTGCGAATCATCCAAATCACACCGGGCACCGGTGATTATCATTGTGGCTGTTCCATTCGGGACGGCGCGTTGTTGCTTGAACTACGCCGCCAGGGCCACGACGTCACCTGTCTGCCACTCTATCTGCCGCTCGTCACCGAAGAAGGCAGCCTAACCGACGCGCCCATTTTCTATTCCGGCATCAGTGTTTACTTGGAACAGAAAATTCCGTTCATGCGCCGCATGCCCGCTTGGCTGGATAGATGTCTCAGTCACCCCCGGCTCTTAAAGCATATCGCCTCACGCGCCGACATGACATCGGCTGCCGAACACGGCGACATGACCCTCTCGATGCTACGCGGCGAAAGCGGACACCAGGCACGTGAATTGGAAAAGTTGATCGCGTGGATCAGATCCAACGAAAAGCCAGACATCATCGTGTTGTCCATGTCACTGCTCGTTGGCCTTGCACGCCAATTGCGCGACACACTGAATGTGCCCGTTGTGTGCTCCCTGCAGGGCGAAGATGCATTCCTCGATTCCCTGCCTGAGGATATACGGCGCGAGGCCTGGGCCCTGGTATCGGAACGTCTGGCTGACGTCGATGCCATGATTGCCCCGACGCATTATTATGCCCAGCACATGCAACAACGCACAGGTGTGCCGGCCGATCGTATTCACACCATCTACAATGGTCTCGACACCACAGGATACGAGGAGCGCGACCAGCTTCCTTCGCCGCATCGCGTCGGATTTCTCGCCCACGTTTGTCCGGCCAAGGGAATCGACACCTTCATTGACGCCTTCATCCATCTACGAACTGTACTTGGCGACACCAGCACGCGCCTGATGATTGCCGGGGCCATGACACGCGTCGACCACAAACAAATGGACGTCCACAGGGCACGTCTTGAAAAGGCAGGTTTATGGCAGGATGTTGAATGCCACCCGAACGTGAGCAAGACAGAGAAACAAGCCCTGCTGCGCTCCTGCAGCCTGCTCTCTGTCCCGGCCGATTACGACGAAGCCTTCGGTCTCTACATGGCCGAAGCCCTGCTTAGTGGCGTTCCTGTGGTACAACCCGACCGTGGTGCCTTTCCCGAAATCGTCGCCGCATCGGGAGGCGGACTGCTGCACCGCCCGGGCGACGTCGAGCATCTTGCCCAGCAATGGCAAGCCGTACTGCAAGACACCGAGTTAAACAAACGCCTCAGCCACGCTGGGCGCACCTTCGCCCAGCGCGAATTTGCAGTGACGACCATGGCCGAGCGAATATTGGCGACCTATACCGAGATCTGTCGTCGTCGACCGGGATCGGCAATGCGTGAAGGATAAGATTGACCACCCGCTACGCTTGAGACGCGGAGGCATGGAGGAAAGATCACGAGAATCAGCAACATCCGACGCACTCCGCGATTGACTCTGGGAGTCAATTCCGTGAGGCTCAGCCTCTCTACGAATCTTCGACGTTGAAACAAAGGATTGAAACATGAGCGGAAATGAATCAGGCGGAATGATGTGGCTGACGTTCGCGTTAATGACGGTCCTGACCTGGGGCCTGTACGGCGTGTGCTTGCACTCCGGCCAAATCCACATGCAAGATGCGGAAAACGGACGCTACAAAGCGTTTCTGTTTGTCGGCGTGGCCTACTTCCTCATCGCTGTGCTCGCTCCCCTCGCCATGCTACTGGTGCGCGGCGCCGACATGTCGTTCACACGCGCCGGCATGACTTGGTCGCTTGTCGCGGGCATCGTCGGTTCCATCGGCGCGTTCTGCGTTCTGCTCG
>JAPKCZ010000707.1 GCA_028822745.1 Kiritimatiellia bacterium
GCCCGTTTTTCAACAGTGCGCCTGCGCCATCAGTTTCGGTGCGTCGTTTGAGTTTGACGGCGATAGGAAACGTGGGGACGGTCGGCCGAACAGAGACCTCCTTGATACGGTGAATTTTGACCTCAGTGGGTCCCGCATCAATGTTGGCGAGCAACGCAGTGCAATCGACAACGTAGTAGTCTCCACCAAACACGCCACCAGGCAACATGTGATAGCCAACGAATATACCAGGTATGCGTTTGGCTTCGAAGCTATCACGCCCGACTTCAGCGTCAGGCTGAGGTTGGAAATCAACGATGGAACCGAACGGTATCTTAAGCCCAGGGAAGGGGACACCGTGGCGCCGTTGGTACGGTGAGAGCGCATCGGATTTGCGATCGCGCTGGTTGCGGCCAGCACAATACGCTTTGGCGGCGTGAACGCGCCATTTGCCGGGCGCAAGACCAGATTGAACGAGGTTCGCTCTGGCTCCTTCCTTTACTCCGCGAACTTCGCGTTCGGCCCTGCCGTTCGTCTGCGGGATACCTGGAGTCGACGTTGGGTTACGCCAGCCTAAGGTTCGCGCGGCTTTCTTGAGCTCGGGAGCATTGTCGCAGTAGAAGACCTTGATGTTTTCGTTGGGTCCGCACCATTCGTTGCAGGCTTCGATTTGGTGAGCCTCTGACTTCGAGGTTTTGTTGAAGACATCTCGGAAGTCAGTTCCTTCATCATACATGACGATGCCAGTGGTGATTCTGGAGCCAACGTTTTCAGCGACTCCATCCAACCGGGGATCTTCTTCATCAGTGTACGCGTAGTGAAAAGGGTCGCAGTGGCATCTGTCCCCGAATTCCTTCGGTGGTTCAGAGTCAGGGCTCCGCTTCGCACGATTCTTCTTTTTGCGGTGTTGTTTGCGCGTTTTCTTGGCAGCCACGCACACAGAGCATGAGGGATCGAACTCCGCATGGTCAAGCATGTGCTGGCGCATGTAAGCGCACCGCTTTCTTATTGTCTCTTTCTCTGCTTCGTCGTCGGTGTCATCGCCGGCTTCGCGTAACCAACGAGCTGAGCCCTTGCGAGCCGGTTCCGCCGGAGGCCCCGCTTCCGCAGGTACTTCCGGGGATTCGGCCGCAGGCGCATCGCTCGAGGGCCCCGCTTTCGCAGGTGCCCCCGAGGAAGCAGCTGCAGGCGCAGGAGCGGCAACGGACTCAACGCCGGGTTCCCCGTAGGTGGATCCGTCAGCATTGAAAGCTCCGCCGCCTTTATCGACGAAGTACGGAACATGTTGCACCGTTTGCAGAGTAACGTCATATCCTGGTTTGACTTTCGGAGGCTCAATGACACCTCCAGGAAGGTAGAGATGGCAGCCATGCCGTTTCGTCCAGAAGAATCCGTAGTCGACTACTTCAACGCGATACCCAACACCAAACACATCGGGCGATTTGGCAACGCCGTATGGCTTCATGTCGAGCGGGACATATCCACCGGTGTCGATGGGCAAGGCCACTTGTATTGGAACTTGCATGTCCGGGTTGATTTCGTCGTTTGCAGTATCAAGTTTGATAGCATGCTTTGCCTGCACGGGCTCGTTGACATTCGCGGGGTTGTCAAGGCTCGTGAGGTCGTATGGGCATCCCGTGTCTACGAGCCACCAGCGATCCGCCGTAAGGGGTTCGCTAGAGGGCGTTTCGACTACCGCAGATCCATCCAGCCAGGCCGAAGGTGATCCAGCAGCAGCGGCAACACTGGGACCAGGGAATTCCCGATAGACGAGCCGGAAGGATCCGAGCTCGGTCATGGGGTGGTAGTAGTTGTTGCAGCCACGCCCAGGGATGGTGA
>JAPKCZ010000064.1 GCA_028822745.1 Kiritimatiellia bacterium
ATCCAGACCGATACTGGAATAAAAACGCGTCAATGCATCCATGTCGCTGTCCCTGATTTACGTGTTTCCGAATTTTAGAACCGGACGCTAGCATATCAGCAGGGCTGCGCCAAGCTTCAGGACGTTGGCAGGCGCATCAGGGCAAGTTAACGCGAATACTATAGAAACGTCCGCTGCTGGACGAGGACCCGCTGTCAATCCATTCGCCCACGCCGTTCGACGGCGCCGTCCACGGTCCAAACCCCAAGGTGACTGAGGTCGACGTTAGGTGTGTCATGTAGAGCACTTCATACTCACGACCATTCGCGACTGGCCAACGCACCACGAAAGGATCCGCATCGGGCGGGCTGGGTAGCTCAAATGTCAATGCGCTGGCCGCGTTCGTGGGGTCCGTTCCCAGGCGATACTCATCCAAATTTGAGTAACCGTCGCCGTCGGCATCGTTCGTGGCGACCGTGGCACCACCGAAATGCAGCAGCTCCCACGCGTCCGCGATGTCATTCGTATTTGCATCAATAGGCGCAAGCATGATTTCGCCGAGGTCATTGGTCAGGGCGGCGGACGATCCAATGATGAAATTCGTCAGGTGCAGGGCGTTGTATCCATCGCGCGTGACAAATAGATCAAAATCATCGCGCGGCATGATGACATCATCAGGAAACTGTCCCGAAACATCCGTTTGCCAAGGGTCGGACCATACGGCCGTGTTCGGAAACTGGGTAAACACGACACCCGACACCGCCGTGGTCAGCGCCTGAAAACCGAGCAAGGCCTCGTCAACCCAAGCGCCTGTCTCAGCATCCCGAACCACACCCTGCGCGGTGATCACGGGCAAGAAGACGAATATCGCAAAGTTGAATTCATCAGCAATGAGCGATACGTGTTTCGGATTCCCAAACAAGATGCTGTTTGTGTTTTGCGGTTGGCCCGCCAACTCGGGGTCTTCGTCAGGCGCGTAACCTGGCGGATACGTCACCTCAACGAGATAATCGCCGGGCGAAATGTCAGTTATGGAAATGGCATTTCCGCTGCCCATCGAAAAATTTGTAATGCCAGTCAGTACAACCTCCGAGCCCGGGGGTGAGTTCTCCCCGTTTGGACTGAGGAGATCAACGGCAATAACAATGAGCGCTGTAGTGTTCCCACTTTTGGCGCTCACACCAAGTGAATAGGATGTTGCGCTTCCGGCCAAGTTGGAGACCACCGACGACACATTCAAAAAATAGAACCCGGTCAGGGCATTGCTAATGGTGACCGTCGTCTGGGGGACCAGCGGCGGTCCCTCTCCCAGCGCCGTCTTGTTATTCGGCGGAAATACAGCCGTCACATCGGACAGGGTGCCATCGCTTTTCTGCCTTAAAAGCCTAGCATCAGGGAGGGCCAACAGCCCCAGCGCTTCCACCGTGATGTCATACACATAATTGGAATGCATGAAAAACTTTACCCAGTCCTGATCCCCGGGTTCATGAAAATTGTGAAGTTCCGTATCGCCAATGAGAAAGGCACGCGCCTGGCGACGGTTGTCATCGGGCTCGAATGGATCCGGCAGCGACAACTCGGTTCGATAAAAATGCGCCAGGCCCCAGTCCTCGAACCCATCAAAGGTATCCACCAACCCGGAAGGACTGCCGACAACAAACATGTTGCTGCGCACCGACGCGAGTGACCACCCGAACTCCGGCGATCCTGGGCTGGCAGGGTTGGTGATGGTTGAAATAAGAAGATTGTTTGCATCTTGCACATAGACAGCACCTAGGGAAACGCTGCTCTCGTCCGAATACGGCGCACTGATCAGACTAAATGCGTCATCATAGGCGACAACATCAAAGCCAAATTCATGTGGATCGCCCGGACTGAAGCCGCGCGGGTTCTTGATAACCCGAACCACGGCGCCATTGGTGTTGATGATGTAAGCCCGACCGTCACCGCCGTTGCCTGCCGCCTGCGCATTGAAACCACGTGATCCGACAATGAAATGATCGTCACCAAACGCACCGACCGCCTGCCCAAACAGCGCGTCCGTCGCGGCCGGGTTTAGGGCTTCGTCCCGCAACGATCCGTTTGTGTTGTAGATAAAAACGCGTTCCCCGCACTTCGACCCGACGACGAAACGAGAACTCCCGACACGTGCCAGCGAATGCCCGAACCCCATATTAGGGATGGCGATCGGATTGGTAATCGTCGCCATCACGGCCGCATTTGTGGTCATGAGATAGACACGCCCGCGACCACCATCAGCACCGGGCGCGCCAATCGCGACGAGGCCACTCCCGACAGCCGAAACCGCCGACCCAAAATGTTGCTCACCCGGATTAACTACCGGGTTGAAAAACACCGTAATTAAACTGCCGTTGGTACCGTACAAATACGCTTCGCCATGATTCGCGTCAGAAGGCCCGTCGACCCCGGGTGCGCCCACCAGAAAAGCATGATCATCAAAGGGCGCCACTGAGAAGCCGAACTTCGGGCTTATACTTGACGTTGCCGGATTCTCAATCCCCAACGCAAGTTCTAATCGAAGGGGATCCTGATGCACATTGAAAATAAAGACGCAACCGTTCGTGAGGCCGCTGAGGTCCGCACCAGGCGCCGAAATCACAATCGCGTTCGGACCGACGCCTGTCACATCATGCCCAAAGCGCGAACATTCAAATTCCAACGGGCACCGCACTTCGAAGGTCTCGGTGGTGGCCAGATAGACGTTGGTCGAAGCATACGATAGCACATTAAGACCGAGGAAAAGCGCCAACACGCCAACTCTGAAAAGGCATCTAGGTCTATTTTTCCGCTTCATGCTAGGTACGCTCCCAATGGTGCAATCACCATGAAGTCTACCAGAATCGGCCGCCGTTTCCAGCGAAGACTGCGGCCGAGACGTTTGCGATGTGGCAATCTGCGGGTCTGACCTGCGCAGGGACAGCAACAGTACGTGGGTGTGTGGGTCACATGTATGACCCGATGAGAACGCAGGGTCAAGGAACGGATTTCCAGCTCATCACTCACACACACTAAATCAGCAACATACAGTCCCCGTAACTGTAAAACCGGTAATGTTCGCGGATCGCCTCGGCATAAGCACGCAGCACGAGCTGACGCCCTTCATCCGCATCGCGCTCGGGGTCGACGGTTTGCATGCGGTGGGCGGCAAATGCGGACACGAGCATCAGAAGCGTCGATTCTGGTAGGTGAAAATTGGTTAGCATGCTGTCGACGGCCCCGAAACGGTACGGAGGATAAACAAAGAGCCGGCTCTGCCCTTCGCAAGCCGTTACCGAGCCGTGCGCCTTAACAGACGACTCAAGGGTTCGCACCGACGTTGTCCCAACGGCAACTACACGTCCCGAACGCGCCCGCGTTTCTTTGATGGCCACAGCGGCAGCTTCCGAAACCCGGTACCATTCGGCATGCATTTCGTGTGTTTCGAGATTCTCGGCACTGACCGGCTTAAAGGTGCCGGGGCCAACGTGAAGTGTCACCGTTGCCGAGCGCGTGCCCTGCTTTGCGATTGTGTCCAACAATGCCTCAGAAAAGTGCAGCCCTGCTGTCGGCGCAGCAACAGCCCCCGGCTCGCGCGCGAACACCGTCTGATAACGCTCACGGTCGAGCTGCATCAATTCGTCGTTCGACAAGGTACGCTCAATATAGGGCGGCAAAGGCACAACACCTTCGGCATCCAACGCCGACATCACATCCGGGTCGCCCGTGAGGTGCAGATGAAGTCGGCCGCTCTCGCCGAAACCGTGCACACGCCCCCGAATGCGCCCACCCGAGGACGTAAAACACTGTCCGAGCGCGATACGGCGACGCGTCTTGTGCATGCAGTCCCAGACGCCGTCTGCAAATGCTTCGACCAACAGTAGCTCCAAGGCGCCTCCGGTATCATCCCACGACCCAAACAGTCGCGCGGGCATGACACGTGTGTCGTTCATCACCAACAGATCATCGGCGTGCAAATGGTTGGGAAAGTCCAGAATCGAAGCGTGCGAAATTTCAGCCGCCGCACAGTCGATAATCATCATGCGCGAATCCGTGCGTTGCGGTGGTGGATGTTGCGCAATGCAGGCGTCGGGTAAGTCGAAACGAAAATCAGACGTGCGCATTTTCAATCTCAGATGTCATCACGCTCAAACTATAGATGGCCGCCGTTTCGGCCCGCAACACCCGCGGTCCAAGACTGACAGGGCGCGCGCCAGCCGCCATCAACTGCGACACCTCCGCATCGGTAAAGTCGCCCTCGGGCCCGATGACAATACCAAGTTGCGAAGAGGCATCCCCAGAAGGCGCAGCGCAAGGCAAGATGTCCCGCAAGGCAAGCCCAAGCGGCAGACCGTCTTCATTCAATGCACCGACACCCGCCCAGGCCATGTTCGGAATTAGGTCGCAAACTGCGGAGACCTTTACTGGCGCGTCCACGCACGGAAGCCACGCGGTGTCGCATTGCTTGGCCGCAGCTTCGACCAGACGCTCCCAGCGCGCCATTTTGTCCGTCAGTTGCTTGGCACTTACGCGCGCCACGCAACGCTCCGCGATGACGGGCGTGATGACAGCCGCTCCCAACTCGGTAGCCTTTTCAATCGCGAGCTCCATTCGTGCAGGCTTGAGCAGGCTTAGAAACAACACAGGGGAGACAGGTCGCGTATGCTGAATCGTCGAGCCAGGAACAAGCGTCAATATTTCGCGCGTTTCACCAACGACAGCCTCGGCCGTACGGCCAAATCCGTCGAACACACCCACGACCGTGCCGGAGCGTGCACGCAGCACGTGAAACAGATGGCGGGATTCCTCCTCTGTGATTTGCACACAGTCGGACGACCAGCCATCCCGAGCTACAAGGCAACGATGCATGATAAACGAACCCTGCTTTTGACGTTTCCCGCCGGCTCGCCGCTACTTGGCGTTCTTTTCGAGGGCCTTCTTGCGTTCAAAGAAGCGATCGGCGGTTTTTTGAAACTTAGAACGTGATGGGTAGTTGGCGTCTTTACCATTCTCAAGAAGCTCTTTCATGACCTTCTTCTGGTGGCCATTCAACTTAACAGGCACCTCGGCCACGATCTGAACATGCAAATCACCGCGGCCATAGCCATCCACGCTTGGTACGCCTTTATTGCGCAAGCGAAACGTCTTTCCGGTCTCGGTACCGGGAGACAATTTAAGCTTGGCCATTCCATCAACGGTAGGAACCGCGATTTCGCCACCCAGTGCGGCCACTTCGAATGGCACAGGCACGCGGCAATAGAGGTCATCGCCTGAGCGTTCAAACAATTCATGTTCACGGACATTCATGATGACGTACAAGTCGCCCGCCGGTCCACCGCGACCGCCGCCCTCGCCTTTGCCGGACAGACGCAATCGCGACCCGGTTTCGATGCCTTTGGGGATTTTCAGCGTCAGGCGCTTGCGCTGCTTCACGCGCCCTGCCCCGCCGCACTCTTTGCATGGTTTGGTAATCACGGCGCCTTCACCACGACAGATTGGACATGCTTGACGCACCTGGAAAAATCCACCCCCGGAGAGAACGTGTCCATGGCCGCCGCATTGCTTGCAGGTTTCGCGACCACTGCCAGACGCAGCGCCGGTACCCTTGCAATCACCACAATCCACATTGAGCGGAAGCGTAATCTCACGCTCCGAGCCAAAAACGGCCTCTTCAAGGTCGACATCGAGATCGAAACGTAAATCAGCGCCCTGGCGTGGACCATCCGCTGATTGGCGACGACGACCGCCGCCACCGCCACCACCGCCGCCGCCGAAGAAGTCGCTGAACATGCCACCGCCGCCATCACCGAAGATGCTGCCGAGAATATCCTGCAGATCGGACACGTGGGTGAAATCGCGTGAAAAATCAAATCCGCCGGGACCGAAGGTCGACTTCATGCCCTCGTGACCATACTGATCATATTGCTGACGTTTTTTCGCGTCGCTCAACACTTCGTAGGCCTCGGAAATGCTTTTGAATTTTTCTTCGGCTTCCGTATTTCCCTGATTCTGATCGGGATGATACTTCATCGCCAGTTTGCGATAGGCCTTCTTGATTTGATCGGCCGACGCATCACGCGCGACCCCCAGAAGCTCGTAGTAATCCTGTTTTCCTGCCATGAATCAGCTCTCCTCTTCGACAATTGGGGATTCGTCGGCGTCGTCCGCTTCTGCACCGCCGTTCGGCCCCGGGCCAGCCGAGACAACGACCTGCGCCGCGCGCAACAGCTTGCTTCCAAGCTTATAACCACGACGGTGCTGGAACATCACAACATGCTCATCAACATCCGTCGATGGTGCCTGCGACAACGCTTCATGAAGGTTTGGGTCGAACGTCTCACCAACCGCGTCAATCGGCTCGAGGTTAAATTTAGTCAAAGCACCGTCCAGCTGGCCCATGACCAATTTGACACCCTCTGACAGCGCTTGGCTCTGCGCATCGTCGCCGGCGGCATCAAGCGCCAGTTGCATGTGATCGATCACGGGTAGCAATTCGGCCATGAGATCTTCATTCGCCATTCGGTACAAATCCTCACGTTCACGCTGCGTGCGCTTCCGGAAATTGTCAAAATCGGCCTGCAGACGCAAAAGTCGGTCGCTCAGTACGGCAACAGCGTCGCCCGCAGCCTCATTTGCTTTATCGGCGTCTTCATCCGATTTCGACTGAGCCTCCGCGGCGGCAGCCTTTTTCTTTTTGCCTTTTGACGGTTTCTTCGCTTTTGCGCGCTTGGGCTCGGCAGGCGCATCGTCAATAGGGGGCACTTCCTTCAATTCAGGATCCGCATCCGTGGTGATGTCACTCTTCTTGGTCATGTTCAGGTCCATTGGGTAAGTTTCTCGGTGTTCTCGAAACCATCGAAAACAAAGCCGCATATCATAGGCGACCCGTGGTTTTGCGTCAACCCTGCGCGAGGTCAACTTGGTCGAGGCCTGAATTCGCTTGCACGCGAAAAGGGGGCTGATAGGTTGTGCCACATGAAAATTTGCGTCGATGCCCAGTCGGCCATTGCACAGCATGCAGGCGTTGGTCGATACACACGAATTCTAGTGGAATACCTCGATCGGCGCGAATCGGAGCACGAACTTTCGCTCTGTTACTTCGATTTTCGGCGACGCGCCCGAGCGATTCCTGTGCAAAAGGCCACAACAAAGGTCGTCCGGTGGTGCCCCGGCGCCCTGGCCGAGCAAGCCTGGAAACGGGTCCATTTCCCTCCATACGAGTGGTTTGCCGGAAAAGCCGACCTGTTTCATTTCCCAAATTTCACCATGCCGCCGCTCCATTCGGGCAAATCCATTGTCACCATTCACGACATGAGCTTTGCGCGCTATCCGCAGTTTGCCGAAGCAAAAAACCTGCGCAATCTCGAAGCGCGAATCCCCGACACAGCCGCGCGCGCAGACGCCATCATTACTATTTCCAATTTCAGCGCGGGCGAAATCGAATCCCTTCTTCACATCCCACGTGAAAAAATTCACCCCATCCCACTCGGCATTTCGCAAGACTTCACACGCGCGTCGGACGCCGACATCGCTGCAGCCCAAGAACGCCTCGGCTTGACGCGCCCATACCTACTTTTCGTGGGCACCATCGAACCGCGCAAGAACATCAGCTTTCTTGTCGACGTTTTTGACCAGCTGACTGATTTCGACGGCGACCTCGTTCTGGTTGGCCGCCCCGGCTGGAAAAGCGAGGCGACCATGGCGCGTATTGCGGCCTCTCCACACCGTGACCGTATTCAGCTGCTCGATTCGGTCGGCGACGCAGACCTGTCCGCGGTCTATTCAGGCGCCACGCTCTTCGTCATCCCCTCCCACTATGAAGGATTCGGCTTCCCGCCCCTCGAGGCCATGGCCTGCGGCACGCCCGTTGTCTCCTCTGCAGGCGGCTCCCTGCCCGAAGTGCTCGGAAGCGCTGCAAGCATTGTCGATGGCTTCGACGCACCCGACTGGTGCGAGACCATTTCAGCACTCCTGCGCGACAACACCCGCCGTGACCAACTCGTTGAGGCCGGTTACGCTCGCGCGCGCAGCTTTCAATGGGACACGACCGCCGAGCAGACGTGGGCCCTTTACGAGAAGGTGCTAGACTCATGAATGTCGTCATCGATGCACGCTGGATTTTCAAGGAACTATCAGGCATCGGCATGTACACGCGCGAGTTTCTCGCCGAGCTCGCCCGTCAAGACGACGGGACCATGTACACCTTACTCTTTAACGACAGCGACGTTCTGGCCCGCACGGTCAATGAGTGCCATCTGGACGGCGTGGCGCACATACGAACCGAACTGCTGCCCTACTCCGTTTTTTCACCGCGTAACCAAATAGCGCTCCCGGGCTATCTGGCCCGAACCAAGGCCGACGTGTTTCACTCGATGAACTACATGATCCCCTTGCGCGCTTTTCCACGCAACCGCCCCCACCGCACCGCCTGCGTGGTGACCATTCACGATGTCATCCCGCTCGTGTTTCCTGATTTTGCGCCACGTTCAAAAAAGGCCCGAATTTTCC
>JAPKCZ010000708.1 GCA_028822745.1 Kiritimatiellia bacterium
CTACGCTTTTGCGGAACTCGAAAAGAATGGCTACGACATCGTGTCGGGCTATACCGCCGTCAAAAGAGACAGCAACATCAGCTTCGTCTATCGCGACGAACTATGGAAGGGCGCGGACCTGCTTTCGCTGGGCGTCTCCTCTTTTGGACACATCGGCGGCGTGCATTACCAAAACGAACAGGACATGGCGCCCTATATGGCCCACGTACAATCAGGGTCCTTCCCCGTCTTCCGCAGCTGCAAGACGACAACCGACGAACGCCTCATTCGTGAATTCATTTTACAGTGTAAGCTTGGCCGCGTTTCGACGACGTATTTCCAGAACAAGTTCGGCGTCAATATTCGCGAACGTTTCGCGACGCCGCTGAATGAAATCAAAGCCATGGGATATCTGGATGATTCAGGCGAGCACCTTACCTTTACACGCAACGGCCTGTTGCGCGTCGATTGGTTACTGCACGAAACCGTCCTCAAATACCTCGCAGCAGAACCGAGGGCATGACCCCGTGCCCGAGAACGATGCGCTAGAAGCGGCACTCACGCCGCTACGTCGACTACATGGCCGTGATTCATCTTCATCCCTGCACCCATCGATACTGTCGGCCGAGGCCATGCCAGAGCCCTATCGGACCCTGCTGGTACACAACAACGACATGACGCAGACGCTCCAGACCTACCATGGCGAGGAAACCGCGCTTAAGGTGCACCAATCCAAGCACGACGGAACCGATTACCTGCGCGAAGTATGCCTCGTCTTGGCGCCCCACGGCACCGCCGTCGAATACGGCGCGATCTGCCTGCATCTCGCGTCGTTCTCCGACGCCATGCGCGAAGCTATTCTCGATAACACCCGGCCACTAGGCGCACTGATCGCGTCGCAACAACTCAAAGTGACACACACACCGGGCCCCTATTTTTCCGTGCAACCCGATGCTAGAATTCTTAATTTACTCAACCTGCAACAGGTATCCACGCTTTACGGACGCTGCAACACGATACGCCTGAGCGACAACACGCCCGTCGCACAGGTCGTTGAAATCCTACCCCTACTGCCAAACACCATCTAACGGATTCACATGCCGAACGCCACGACGGATACCTACGACGTTATTATCATCGGTGCCGGCCCCGCCGGGGCCTCCGCCGCGGCCATTCTGGCCGAACACGGCAAACGTGTACTGGTGCTCGAAAAAGAAACACTACCGCGTTACGCCATCGGCGAATCGCTGATCCCCTATTGCTATTTCCCCCTCGAGCGCCTCGGCTTGATCGACACCCTCAACGCGGGCAACTACCAGAGAAAACACAGCGTGCAGTTCGTGCGACGCGACGGCAAGGTGTCTCAACCTTTTTACTTCAGCGAACACTTCGATCATCCGGCCGCACAGACCTGGCAGGTCAGCCGTGAAACCTTCGACATGATGCTTGTCGACAACGCGCGCGCAAAAGGGGCCGACGTCCGCGAGGGCGTCAAAGTCACCCAGGCGCTCATGCATGAAGACAAAGTCATCGGTGTACGGACGACAAGCGCAGACGATACGATTCAGGACATCCATGCGCCGATCACCATTGACGCCAGTGGACGCGGCATGTTCGCCATCACACGTAATGGCTGGCGTGTTCAGGATCCAGCACTAAAGAAAATCGCCATCTGGACCTACTACGAAGGCGCCATGCGTGACCCCGGCATCGATGAAGGCGCGACAACGGTGGCCCATGTCAGCGACAAAAACTGGTTCTGGTATATCCCCATGACCAATAACCGCGTCAGCGTGGGCATCGTATCCAGACCCGGCAGCGTGGCGTAGAGCTGGCC
>JAPKCZ010000709.1 GCA_028822745.1 Kiritimatiellia bacterium
GCTTTGCCCTCGCGCGAGGTCAGGGCGACCTCGAGTTGTCCGTCCGTGTGGTTGTATTTGATGGCATTGCTGAACAGGTTGACGAGAATCTGCGTGATCAGTACTTCGTCAGCCTGGATCCAGACATCTGGGTCAATGTTGGCTTTCAGGGAAATGCCTTCGGCTTGTAGATGGAGGTCCTCGAAACAGAGTTGTACGGCTTCCGTCAAGCTCACGGGGTGCCCATCCCTGATGCGTAGCTGACCGGAATCCGCACGCGCCAGCAGTAACAGTTTGGCCACGATGGATTTTAGCCGAAGCACTTCCTCTAGCAATTCCGAATAGACTTGCTGTGGTTCTGAACCGTCATCGGCATCCTGAATGGCTTGGTCGAGTTGGCCTTGCAGAATGGTCAAGGGCGTCTTGAGTTCATGCGCAGCGTCAGCACTAAATCGCGCGGCTTGATGAAAGCTTCTTTCGAGCCGCGCGAGCATGCCGTTGATGGTCTCAATGAGCATGGTGAACTCGCGATCGGAACGGACTGTAGGAATGCGTCGCGAGAGATCAATTGCGCTGATTGCGTCCGCGGTCTTTGCAATCAGATTAACGGGCTTTAAGGCTCGACATGCGAGCAACCAACCTGCGACGCCGAGCAGCATTAAGGCCAGAGGCGTGGCGACAAAAAAGACGAGTTGGAAGTGGTGCTTTTCCGCAAACACTTCTTTGAGATTAATGCCGATAGCGAGAACGGTGCGATCCGTATCGAAGACACCGACACGCCAATGTGCGTCAGCGGATTCAATCGTTTTAAACGTCGGTTGTGCGAGTGGGCTGGGAGGTTGACGCGGATGACCCTTGGGTCCTGCCTGCCTGCGATCATGCGGTCTCCCCGGGCGGCGCGGACCACCGAAGTGTCTTTCTTCCGGATGGCGGCCATGTAAGCGCTCAAAATCGTCGAATTCGACGTCATCGTTTCGACTCTCGGATACGCCGGTCTGTATCGGCATGGCGAGTTGATCGTCGAAGATTTCGCTATCCCAGTTTTCCGACTGGTGATGCAGCATGCCTTCCTGCGTCATGACTTTAAAGACGATTTTCGTTTCGTAATCATCGCCATAGATGTAACGCAAACTTGTGCTGAGTTTCCTCCAGTGCTCCGGACGTGGTTGGCCGCGTAGTTGGCTTTCACCTAAGGCGGTGATCTCCTGGTCGACGCGGCTCAGGCCGATACGATTGAGGACCGTAAGAAAGGTGCAGGCTAGCGCGACCACGACACAGCCAGAAAGGATCACCGACATGAGGGTGAGCTTCAGTTTAAAAGAATTCGATGCAATGGCCATAGGTGTTTCGCGCAATTCATATTGCCGGAGGTTTAATCGGTAGCGTGTTGCGCTATTCTTGTTTCGTCATTCGGTAGCCCACACCACGAACGGTTTCGATCAGGTGGACATCCGTTTCGGCGTCAACTTTCTTGCGTAAGCGCTGAATATTGACATCAACGAGGTTGGTTTGAGGGTCGAAATCATAGCCCCAAACACGTTCCAGGAGTTGCGTGCGCGTAAAAACGCGTCCGGGTGCACGCATCATGACCTCGAGAAGGTTGAATTCGCGGGAGGTGAGTTCGATGGCCTTTTCACCTCGATGTACTTCGCGTGTCAGCAAATTGACAACCAGGCCGGAACAGCTCAATAGGCTAAGTTGTTCGTCCGAGTTACGCCGTGACAAGGCATGAATTCGCGCGATTAGTTCTTCAACGAAAAACGGCTTTGCCAAATAGTCATCAGCACCTGCGTTTAAGCCTTCGATGCGTTCGTTTAATTCGCCACGTGCCGTTAAG
>JAPKCZ010000710.1 GCA_028822745.1 Kiritimatiellia bacterium
GAAACAATCGAGCGTGTCACGGGATACCTCCGTGATCAAGCCTTCGACGAGCGCAGAGGCGGCTTTGGCTATCAGGGCAAGGGCTACACCATCGCCTGCACCTCCGGTGGCGTATATGCCGCACAACTTGCTGGCAACCGGGACAGCGAATGGGTATCGGCAGCGCTCAACACGTTGGAGAACGATCCGAAAATGTTCTCGCGAAAAGACAACGGCCACTTCTACTATTCCCATTATTATGCGATGCAGGCCATGGTCCAAGCCGGCGAAGACCGCTACGCCAAGTGGTATCCCAGAATTCGAGACTCTCTTATTGCCCTGCAGCAACCCAACGGATCGTGGCAGGAGAAGGACAAAGATTACCCGCACAAAACGCCCATGGCGATTATCATCCTCGGTACTCCGAACCGGTATATCCCGGTCTATCAACGATAAAGAGCGAGCACCTCGAATGGCCAATCACTACAGTCAATCTCATCGGATCGGACGTTTACGCTGCTTCGTTGCCTTGGTGGTCTTTTCTCTCGGCTTGCCGGCAAGCGCCAAGAAGCCCGGGAAACACCTCTTCATACTCTCCGGTCAGTCGAATATGACCGGTGGCCTTAAGGCGGGCTTCGCCAAGACGGTCGAAGGATCCTTGGGTAAAGACAAGGTCGTGGTTGTTCACCATAGCAAGTCCGGCCGTGGCATTCGCTTTTGGGACAAAGACTATAGGTTCCCCGAAAACTACCGGTTTCCCGGCAAGGGGGTCCCTTCGGAACGAACCAAACTGCAGCACGGCCAGGAATACGGGCCCTTGATCGATAAAGCCCGTGTAGCCTTCGACGGCAAACCGTTTGATACCGTTACTTTCGTCTGGATGCAGGGCGAGTCGGACGGGATGCGCGGATTGGGTCCTGCCTACGAAAAGAGCTTTCTGAGGTTATTGGGGCGAATAAAAAAAGACCTGAATCGAAAAGACGTTGGCTTTGTGATCGGCCGCATCAATGACTCCCATATGAGCGACCCGAACTGGAAGGCTATGCGCGACGTGCAGGTCAAGCTCGCGGAGGATACCGACCATGGGGAATGGATAGACACGGACGATCTCAGCGAACCTGAACACGGCGTGCACTTCCCGAAAGAGAATTACCAAAAACTTGGTCAGCGCTTCGCGGAAAAGGCCATCACCTTGATCCGCAGGAAATACGAACGAAAGTAAATGAAAAGAAGAGGAATCAATATGAAATCGCCCTACCCCTCCATTCGTCTGTTGCTTGGGCTCCTGGTAGCTCTTGCGAGTTTGTCCACAATCTCTTCGGCCCGAAACAAAGCGCCTGCGCCTGTGCTGACCGAGAATGGCAAGGTGCTGGAGAAAACGTATTCCCAGCAACTGGACGCGATAAACAAAGAGATTTCGGCAGCCCTGCCTGCGGTCGACGACAAAAAGAAAGATGCCTTTGAAGCCGCCCGGACTGAACTGGGCGAACTCAAGGCTCCGCGTGAGGATGATCCCGAAGCAGTGCACAAGGCATACTACGTGGCCAAACCGCTTGCCGAGGCCAAGGCGCTTGATAGCGCTCGGCCGCTGCTCGCCGCCCTCGCGGCGCTGCTCGCCAGCGACGTTTCAGACCTCAAGCTGATGAAGGCCGCGATTCTTCGGCACGGCACACCCGCCGGGCTGGCAGAGTTTGCCCAGCAGAGCGACACCCACAAGGCCCTGCTCGACAAGCTCTTCGCCGACGAGGCTCTCATGAAACAAATTCTTACCTCGGGTGGCGCCAATGGCGGCGAGTATGGCGAAGCAATGCAGGTCTACCACGCCATCCTCGAGGC
>JAPKCZ010000711.1 GCA_028822745.1 Kiritimatiellia bacterium
CCGGAGCCCAACCCCAGATGGTGATGGGCTTGTCGCGCTGCAAGACCATGTTGCTCCTGAAAATCCCATGAACCTTCAGGGTCTCTGCCGCGCCGGCACACAAGACGGTGCACATCAATGCCGTCAGCGTGAATATGCATTGTTTGTATCGCATAACTAAATCTCTTTGTGATGTTGTTGTTTCGTGTCGAGTATCATTTCAGCGATCCTGGATCACTGAATGATCTCAGTCCACCTTCCACCAGCCGTCAATCCGCGCGAGTAGATCCTGTACTACATCGGGGTGCTGTTTCGCCAGATTCTTCGTTTCATGCGGGTCGGCGAGGAGATCGAATAGTTCCAAGTTTGCGCCGGGATTTTTGTGGCGATGGCCGCCGCCGTGTGGGCGTATCTTGGGTGGGTTCTCGATCCAAGCGACCAGTTTCCATTTGCCGTGGATGCAGGATCGCGTCCAGAGACTCTTTTCCGGTTCGGTGGCAGAAGCCATATCGTGGGCAAAGTTCGACAGGAACAGTGTATCGCGTTTCGCCACCGCCTGATCATCGAGCACATTGATGCCGGGCAATGATGCCGGTGGCTTAACGCCGGCCACGGTGAGAATCGTCGGCACCACGTCGAGGTTGGAGACCAGATTACGATCATCCTTGTGCGGTTTGATCTTGCCGGGCCAATGCGCGATGAACGGAGTGCGCACGCCGTTTTCGTAGGGATGCGCTTTGCCGTATTCGTTCCAGCCGTTGTCGGCGAGGTAAAGCACCAGCGTGTTGTCGGCGACTCCCTTTTTCTTGAGCTGCCCCATCAATTCGCCGCAGGTTTCATCGAGCCACTCAATCATCGCCAGATACTTGGCCTTTCTGGGGTCTTTGACATGGGCATATTTCTTCAGCAGCCTCTCCGGCGGATTGTGAGGAGTGTGCGGCAAAAACGGGGCGTACCAAACGAAGAATGGTTTCTGCTGTTGCTTGGCTTTGTCGAAGAAGTCGTAGATCGGCTTCATCGATTTGCGGCCGATGGAAAGTGCTTGCCCGCCATGTCGCCCGGTGAAACCCATGTCATCGGTGAATCCAACGCGGCTCGGCTGACCCATCCAGTATTTTCCTGTGTGCAAGGTCAGATACCCTGCATCGGCGAGCAGTTTGGGTAACTGCGGCTTTTTGAAAAACGGCTCGATCCAATCGGCGCGCTTTTGCCCACGGACGGGATCGTTGCCGGTGATACCGTGTTGATGCGGGTGCAACCCGGTGAGCATCGTCGCCAGCGAGGGACTGCAGATCGCGGTGGTGACATAACCACGCGTATAGGTCAGCCCTTCGGCGGCGAGCCGGTCGATGTTGGGGGTTTTGGCGTGAGGGTGCCCTGCAAAGGTGTAATCGGTCCAGGCGTGATCGTCGCTGATGATCAGCACGACGTTAGGACGCGATGGCGTGAGGGTATCGGCCGCCAAGAGTACATACGCCCCCATCAAACTGAAGAGGAAGAAACCGAAAATAAATTTGAGTCTAACGCTCATGCCGCGAACCCCAGAAAACTGATGCCTTTTGTTAACCATCTTTTCCACCTGAGAAACAAGGTATAAGAACACGCTACAATTGCGATTTAATTGTTGCGCTTTATTGCGTATATTTCATGCCTTATTGCGACAAATGTGGATCCGCAGGATTTTCTGGCAGATGAGTGTGATAGCTGCATTTCCCCCGTAAACGTGGAATTTGATGTTCGTTGGGCTCGACTCCCAAAACACATCCCACTCTTTTCCACACTATCCCAATTGGAGCCTTGGAGTTTGGGCGATTCCTCTAATTGGGTTCAGAGG
>JAPKCZ010000065.1 GCA_028822745.1 Kiritimatiellia bacterium
CCAAGACAAGCGCCATGAATGGCAGCGACGGTGACCGCCTTGAGCGCGGCAATTCGAGAAAAGACGCTTTGCCCTAACACGATCATCCCGCGCAGTTCATCGGAAGGCATTTCAGCGATCTGGTGCACATCTGCACCTGCAATAAAGATTTTCGATTTGCGACTGACAAATACAACCCCGCGGTATTGTGCGCGATCAATCTCATCCACGATACGGCTCAACGCTTCGAGTGTATTCTGATCAAAAATATTAGCAGATGACTTGGGTCGATCAAAAATAACGTGACAGACCGCCTCGTCCCGACATTCTAGATTTACACCGACATTCATGACGTCACCTCACTTTCAAGCCAAAGTGCCCCACCCTGACCACCCCCAACGCAAAGCGTCACCAAGGCGCGGCGGGCGGAGCGCCGCTTCATCTCCAAGAGCGTCGATAAGACTAAACGAGCGCCCGTAGCGCCCACCGGGTGCCCTAACGAAATGCCGCCCCCGTTGACATTGAGACGCTCCGTAGGGATATCGCCGAGCGCCGTATCACGCTTAAGAACATCGCGAGCGTATTCCTTCGATTGCGCCAACTTGACGACGGCAAGAACTTGCGCTGCGAAGGCTTCGTTGATTTCGACCAAATCGGCGTCGCCCAGAGAAAGTCCACATCGCCGTTCCGCTTCCGCGATGGCAAAGAGCGGCCCCAGCCCCATTCGTCGAGGATCGCATCCCGCATACGCGTACTCCTTAAGCGCACCCAAAGGGGTCAGCCCTAGCGACGCGGCGCGCGTTGCGCTCATCACAAGCAAGGCCACCGCGCCGTCGGTTACTTGCGAGGCATTTCCTGCCGTTACCGACCCATGCTTTCGGTCGAAGACCGGGCGAAGCTTAGTCAGAGCGTCAATTGTCTGACCTTCGCGCGGCCCATTGTCCTCGGCAACGACATGTTTGAAATCCGGAGGCACAAAAACCGGGCAGATCTCTTCCGCCAGGCGTTCACGTGCGGCGCATGCGCGCTGATGCGAGAGCAACGCAAACGCGTCCTGCATCTCGCGTGTTATGCCATTTTCGCGCGCCAACAACTCCGCGGTTTCACCCATCCCCATAGCCACGACAGGATCCGTCAACCCAAGCATCAAACCGATTCGGGGCTTAAAATCCTTCGGGCGAAATGCGCCAAGTGCTGACAGACGCGCCATGGCTGTTTTCGCTTTGTTTAACTTGGCGAACTTCGCAACCGCAGACCGAGAATAGAGAAAGGGGTACTGAGACATGCTTTCCGCCCCGCCAACGATGAATATGTCCCCACGACCCGCGCGCATCTTTTCGTAGGCAATGGTCAGCGCCTCGAAACCCGACGCGCAGTTTCGACTGACCGTGATGGCGGGTACACTTTCGGGAATTCCGGCACGAAGCGCGATGACACGCGCGACGTTTGCCGCATCGACGGGCTGTCCAACACAGCCAAAGATCACTTCGTCGATCGTTTCTGGGTCAATTCCTGTACGTGCCAGAAGGTTAGCAACAGCGATTCTCCCCAATTCATCAGCACTTAAGCCGGCAAAAAGCGTTCCGAGACGTGCGAAGGGGGTGCGTACACCGTCCACAATGACAAGTTGGTCTTTCATAACGCCTCCTTCTTGCGTGTAACCCTCGAAGGCGTGGAGCGCCTGCCACGGCCAATCGGTCGTCGCGTTCGTGATCGTGTTCCAGCCGAGGCCGCCGGTCGTACTGTCGACGTAGACGAAGCGTCGCGGCTCTGCTTGTTTTGCGCCGTAGGGCGATTGTCGACAATTCGCTTTTCCTTCAGTTCGGTCCCCACGCCTTGCAGGCGGCGCATCTCGGCATTTGAGTGAAACAGAACCTCGTTTGGAGAAAGCTCTGTATGCGCTGCGACATGTCGCTTCAGTTCTCCTGAGAACGTTTGCGCATCGCGCTTTTCATTGGCTTGAACGTGCAGAATGACTTCATCCAAATCCAAGGGGTCGTTGTTCACCTTACGCAGTTCAATTTGCCAGCACCCTACGTCGGGCATGTCGTCCAGAAGATGCTCGAGCGCATTGAAATCGACCAGTGTGCCTTTCAGCTTATCGAGCTGCATATGACGGAATTCAGACTTTCTCGAAATCTTCCCGACGAGTCTTGGTGTCCGTCGCCCGCAGTAGGGACAAGGTTCATGAACCAGCCCACCGTCAATGAGGTCGCCTGTGCGATAGCGTACAACGACACTCCCGCGTGAATCCAACGGCGTGAATACAATCTCGCCGGGTTCACCATCCTTGCGAAGTTCGCCAGTGTTGGGGTCGACGATTTCAACAACACCCAGATCAGGATAGATGTGGTACCCACCCGACGTACGGCCGTACGGACTGGGACATTCGCCCCAGGCCATTTTGCCTTCCGTGAATCCGTAGGTTGCCACAACGTACGGATCCTGCGCCCCAAGTTTCGTTGCCAGTTGCAACAGTTTACGGCGCATTCCCGCCGGAACCTTTTCCCCACCGAGCGCGATGGTACGCAACGATTCAAATCGATATCCCTGTTCCAGCGCCTGCGAAAGCATATGATAAATAAAGGTTGGCATGCCAATAATGGCGTTCGGCTTGGTGCGCTCGACGAGTCGGATATTTCCCTCCGTCCCCATGACCTTGCCGCCGCCGGTACTCACATTGAAGGCCCCAAATTCGAGACAGGCGTAGTGCGTTTGCCAAAAGGCAAGATGGGGCGCGTATGGGAACATATTGACCACACGGAAATCCGTGGTTGCTCCCAATATTTCAACCAATCGGCGCCCCGCGCTGGCCAGATTGTCGATATCATGTTGCGTGTACAGAAACGGAACAGGCTCTGTCGAGCGTCCCGTTGTACTCGTAAGGAACACGGGACGAAATTCACGCTCTAACGCCTTCTGCGTCGCCGCACGCCCCCGTAACAAGCCGTTGACCAGGACGCCGGGTTCGCGACGTAAACGGGCCTTATCCGGAATGAGTACGAAATCTCGCGCTCGTTGCGGGCTGTCCTCCGTTGGCAGCAAGTCGTGTTTGGAAATCATGGGAATGTGCTGCAGATCCTCGAGGCGCTTCAGGTGCTCAGGATTGAGATGTTCCCGTTTGAAATGCTCCCTAAAAAAAGAAGAATAGGGAACGACGCGCGTCACCAGATAACGTCGCAGCTGTTCGGCTTGCAACCGTCGCAGTTCCTGACGTGACATGTGATCCCAGCGTGCACTTAGACTTTTTTGTGCTGTTCTCATCTTAAAACTCCCTTCTATCAAGCTGCGCTTTCTTTGATTCTCTCCAATTGACTTTCGGCAGCTCTGCGCCCCAGCGCGATATACTTTTCCGGATGAACAAAGTCGTGCCAGCGTCCGTCACACGACGTTGGCCGCACGACAACGTCAGCATGGCGGCAGGCCGATTCGGCCAGACGCGTTTCCATCCCATGCATGCTCTTTACCCACACATCGAGAATGTTGCCTTTAGAGAAATAGTTCGCGTAGTGATTCATACACAACCCGAAACGCGAGCGCGGCCGGGACTGGCTTTGTTCATTTTCAATCAGACGGAACGTTTGCACCTGTTCGGGCGTCGGTATCGTATTGACCGCAATCACATGTTCGACATGACGTTCCCGCAGCACACCAACTGGAATGGGCTCCGCGACGCCGCCATCAACAAGCGTGCGCCCTTCGCGCGTCACAGGGACAACAACGCCGGGCATGGCCATACTCGCGTGAACGGCGGACGCAACGGCCCCACTCGAAATAACCACGCGCTCCAGTCTATTCAGATCGGTCGTCACGACGAGTAGCTGCCGCTTTAGATCGGCGAACTGGGCATCCCCCATTTCGCGACCGATGATCCGAGGAATGATCCCCCCTTTGATGAATCCACAGCGCGGAGGAAAGACGGGATCAAAAAGGTGAAACATGCCCGATAGCGACTTGTTGCGCATGGCGACCTCTTGCATCTCCTGTCCGGATAGACCGTATGCCCACAGTGCGCCAATCAAAGCGCCAATACTTGTGCCCGCGATCATGTCAATTTCGATGCCTTGTTCCTCAAGCACCTGGATGACACCAATATGGGCGAGCCCCTTCGCCCCACCGGCAGACAGAGCCAGCCCAATCCGGCAACGGCCGATTTCTCGCGCGAGATAGCGTAGTTGACGAAAAACACGTTCCTGTCCCTGAACGTGCGTCCTATCCGCGCTCCCGCGAATAGGACCCTGGAGATTGTGAATGAACTCGTGCACGCGGACGCCTAATCGCTTCTCCAAAGAAGCAAACGATTCCGCACGCTGATGCTCAGACAGGCAAATCACGGGACGTAGGGTCGTGTGTTTGCTACCACGATGTTGCCCGACCAGACGAACCAACAAATTGCACCGATACAAGTCTTCGGGCGTTTGTGACATCAAGACATAGGGCAGATCAGATTGCACAAGCGCCTCGGCCACCACGGCGCTGTCGATAACCGCATCAACGTACATCACCACGAAACGCGCGTGTCGGCTCACATAGCCCAGAAGCGGGGCCAAATTGGAGGCATCGGATCCATCTAGGCGAACACCGAGGTCTAGTCGCCAGACGCCGCTGGCCTCCTTTTTAACCATCCGTCCGTCAAATTCTGCCGCATCGGATCCTGCCCTGAACGACTGCCAATGTGACAACTGCAAAGACGTTTTGTTGGATGCCTTCAAATGCACGTACAAGACAGAGCGCCCTGTATCCTGACGAATGATGGTCGCAATTCTATGGGTCAACACCTCGGCCTGCGACTGCCCTGCAAGGCCTACAAAAACGGCAATTCGTCCTTGATCATTGGGTTTATGCTCGCGCGTCATTGCGCGAAGCTCAGAAAACATTTGCCGTTCGAGGGCTGTGCGTAACTGTGGATTCCGCAGGACCTGCTTTTTCAGTTCGTCCACGGGGACGTCCAGAATCTCGCAATCGGAGAGAACCGTAACGGTGAACCAGAATCGCTCTTGGCCGAGAAGGACGCGTTCGCCGAATGTATCCCCCTGAACGAGCGTGCGCATTCCCCCTTGTGATCCGTCAGGCAGCTGCGCCCGGGCTTCACAACGCCCTGAAATCACAACAAAAACGGAGGTGCAGCGATCGCCTTCGCGAACAATAACGTCGCCTTTATGGTATAGGGATTCGTGCCCGTCCGTTTTCAAGCGCGTCAACGCGCGATTCGACAGGCATGAAAGGATCGGATGATCCCGCAATATGTCTGCGTACGTCTTCACCGTACTCTCCTTGCTGCACCCTGAACAGATTCATCATCGTGTTCGCGGCACCCGTGTTCTATTAAAACACCTCTCTAGAGAGCTCAGGTCGGCAACCTTAGTTATAGGCCTAGCATCACTGCTCGACTGCAGTAAGTATAGTAGATGAATGCAGAAAAGTAAAGGGGTCGTTTGAGGAGTCTGCGATGCTTAAATCTGCGGGTCTAGCACAGTTCCCAAAGCTTTCAGAATCCCCATTTCGTAATCGATCAAGATTACGATTACGACGGATTCAGATGCGCGCTATTGGGTCGTGCGAGAAAGCACGGCTTCGCTGATGGAGCGTCCATCCACGAGAATAGGAGCGTCCCGAGGGCGCCAACCACGACGCTTGCCAACGGCGACAAGTCGATGACCGCGGTTAAACAGAAGCAACATATCGAACTGCTCGGCGATTTTGTAAAAGAACCCACCCACAGAAAAAACGCGGCGTGGATAGCGATCCGGCAGAACCGCACCATTACCGCGCCCGAAAGCCAAGCGTTCAACAAACACGCTGACAAATTCAGAGAAGAAGCGTGAATAGGATTTCATGTGCAACACATCGAACCCATTTTTCAAGACGGTAAACAGTTGTAGTTCTGTGTAACCAGGCCTGACGTGTCCGCGGAATTCTGGCGTGACACCGAACAACGAACGTAACGTGCGAATGGCCGTATAGGCTTTTATCCGTGCCACGAGAACAAGTAGTCGCCCATCAGGCTTCAGCACACGATGACACTCTTCGATAAATGCAACATCATCGCTGAACCGTTCGAGTCCGGAATGAATCACAATGATGTCGAAGCGCTTCTTTTCGAAAGGCAAGCCACGATCCAGTACAGGCACCTCCTCTTCCAGAACCGAGGCGATACGTTTCGAGGTGATGGAATCCGCGGCAAGGCTCTGCCACGTGCCCCCGCGACGACGTAATTGCTGACTGAAAGCCCCGTTGACAGCCCCCACCTCAAGGCAGTCACAATCGTCAATACGATCAAGGTTACGTAAGACTTCGCGAAGCGATGCCTGTAGCGGCAGCGTACAACGAAACGTATGTAACTCCTGCCAGGCGAGCTCTTCCTCGGGATCGCTAATATGTACTTCGGTTTCGCTAACGTCGCTCAAGGCCCTGCCCTTTCAGCTTAAATCTGATAATGACGCATCATAGAACCTGTACCGCCAAATCCCAGCCAAATGTTTGGAATTGAACAATTGGCCAATCCGCCCCTACCCGATTCGTAGTGAATCGGCGAACGCCACGGTGGCTGGCTTAACGACGATGCGCCGCGTGCCCGTCGATGAGCGAATCTTGACCGTGACATCCGTTTGCGGCGGAGCATCACTATACCGCGCACATATCGCCGCTGCACGCTGAAGATCATGGTCTTCAACAGAAAAGGGCAGCAGTGCGCTGGGCCCGTGCAACTTTTCCACCTTCAAAATCAGATCATAGAGCTCGGCATTGCCCTCCAAGTAGTGGTTGTCTTGCTCATTACGCCCGACGATCAACTTTATTTCAGGAGAAAGTCGGAAATGTCGTCCATAGCGCAACAGCGCGAGAGACGGTACGCCCGCGAGACCGCCATGCGCGATCAGGTCCTGCAAACGCTGACAAAATGTTGGGTCAACCAGCCGGCACCCTCCGGTCGGAGTAGGGAAACCCGTTACGTCGTATTCTTTAGCAAGGCGCTTCTGCGCTTTGTGACCGCGGCCCTTGAGGTCCAGTAGTCCATCGCGCGACACAAAGCCATATCCCTCGGCCTTGGTTTTGGAGAGCCATTTTCCTGACAGCGGTCTCACGACCTCACCCGGGCAATGCTGGGCGCGCTCAATTTCATCGAACGCCGCGATCGACTGGACATGCTCGCGCTGGTCCAGCACGTCACCCGTCGCAACAAAATCAAAATCTAGGTCCTGCATAACCGTGAGTGCGCGCCGAATCATTCGCCCGTGGATATCTTTGCATATGACCCCTTCGCCGGCGAAAACGCCTTGGTTCTGACTCAGCACAGCGATGATGTTTTGCGAGAAGTCTTCTATATGCAAGACGACGTCGAGCTGCTCCGCAGCGCGACGGGCGGCCTTTACATCACCAAAAGGAGATTCGAAAACAATGCCGTGAACAGCGATGCCTTGCGATTGTAGAACGCGCACCGCGAGTCGGCTATCTAGACTACCGTTGAGAAGACTCAACGCATAAACACGTCGCTTATTTGAAGGCATGGTTGTCAACGAGACTCAGTTAGGGTTGCTTCGGCAGCGACTATAGAAAGGGACCCACCCTTCAACACAATATATCGCGGCTCCTTTTATGCCTCGCTGGTGCTTATCTAGCAACGAAGAAATCCAGAAACTCCGCCATGGAAGAGTTCTCTTCCATGGCACGAGCATCCCATAGGCCAAAGCGAGATTAACGACTCGCTTCCTACTTCGCCCTCGCTCCGTTCGTGGCTACGAGGGACAAGACGCTGGAGACACGGAGCAGAAGAGCGCCCGACAGTTTCTGCTTGTTGCGAAGCTGTGTCACGCTTTGCCTGAGAGAACTGAAGTGCCTCAGACCTTTTCAGACAGCGGTCATTCGCAAACGTTGGCTTCGTCTTCTGCTATTTATCCAAAGATTGGGATAATGTGCCGCTCCAGAAAATTATGGGTGACGTTTTTACCCACGATATCCGCATGCTTTTCCAATGCTTGCATATACTCATCACCCAGTTCAAAGGCCACTTTATAGGCCACATGAATCAACTGGCGAAAACTCGGATTGTAGTCAGGGCAATCCGGATCGTGACGCAAGGTACGCACATAGTTCTCGCTGCTCCAGCCATTCACCGTTTCAATGGACGGAAGCTGTTGCGGATCAATATCGATGACGGCGGCATAAGGCGCGGCCAACTCGTCGTAACGGTTCAATGCGCCGACATAGACTTTCTTCGCCACGGCCAGCCCGTCGCCCCCAGCTTCGGCCAAGCCAATCACCTCTTCAAGCCAGGTGGTACCCGCGGTTTTCAGGTGCAGACCTGTGTCGAATTTCTTGATGATGCGATTCATCACCGGATAGATCGAAAATTTATCACTACCGGAATGGATACTGAGTCGCAGGCACTCCTTCAGACCGAACTGTTCCGAAGCAAACCGCAGGGCGGCCACATCGAGCTCAAATTCTTTCTCAAAT
>JAPKCZ010000712.1 GCA_028822745.1 Kiritimatiellia bacterium
CAGTGATGAAGAAGCGATCTCCGGCTACTGTCGACAGATCAGTGTCACGGCATTTAAGGACGGGTCGTTGAGTGTTGAAGATGATGGGCGAGGCATGCCTGTTGACAAACACAAGGGTGAGAAGGTCAGTGGCGTGGAAGTCATTCTCACTCGACTTCACGCCGGCGGTAAATTCTCAGACAAGAATTACGCGTTTTCTGGTGGATTGCATGGCGTGGGGGTATCGGTCGTCAATGGTTTGTCACGGCGACTCGAGGTGCGGGTTCGCCGAGGCGGGCGAGAGCACGAAATGAGCTTTGCTGACGGCGTTCCGCTTGGGCCGC
Source organism: Kiritimatiellia bacterium (assembly GCA_028822745.1). GTDB lineage: Bacteria > Verrucomicrobiota > Kiritimatiellia > UBA8416 > JAIOPI01 > JAPKCZ01. Next base: position 324 of record JAPKCZ010000712.1, read on the forward strand.
TTAAGCCAAAGGGGAAAGTCAGCGTCAGGAATACAGGGACCTATTTGAGGTTCTGGCCCGATCCTGAATTTTTTGACTCTCCCACTATTGCGTTGGCTCCGCTAAAGCGGCTTTTGCGCGCCAAGGCCGTGTTGTGCCCGGGCCTTAAGATTCGATTCAAGGATGAGGGTCAGCCGAAGCACAATGAAACCTGGTGTTACGAGAACGGTATCCCGGATTACCTGCTGAGTGAACTGGGCGAGGTTGATTTGGCCCCGGAGTTTCCGTTTTGTGGACAGGTCGAGAAAAGTGATTGGCAGCTTGATTGGGCGATAGCGTGGCTGGTTAATGGCGGTGAACCGGTCTGTGAAAGCTACGTTAATTTGATACCGACCATTCAGGGAGGAACACACGTCAGCGGCTTTCGTACGGGTTTGGTGGAGGCCCTGCGCGAGTTTTGTGAATTTCGTGATCTTTTGCCGCGTGGCATTCGTTTGACACCCGAGGATGTTTGGAATCCGGCAAGCTACCTGTTGTCTGTACATATGAAGGATCCTCAATTCTCGGGTCAGACCAAGGAGCGGTTGTCGTCCCGTGAGTGCGCAGCTTTTGTGTCGGGCACGATCAAGGATGCCTTCAGCTTGTGGCTCAATCAACATACGGCGGATGCCGAGCGTGTTGCGGCCATTGCGATTCACAACGCCGAGGCACGAGTGCGGTCAGACCGGCAGGTCGAGCGCAAGAAGGTCGCAACGGGCCCGGCTCTGCCCGGTAAATTGGCTGATTGCACTAACCGTGATCTTGAATCGACTGAATTATTTTTGGTTGAGGGTGATTCGGCCGGCGGTTCTGCAAAGCAAGCGCGCGACAAACATTACCAGGCCATCATGCCATTGCGTGGAAAGATTCTGAATACCTGGGAAGTCGATTCACGTGAGGTGCTCGGATCACAGGAGGTTCATGACATTGCAGTGGCGCTTGGGGTTGATCCAGGTTCTAGTGACATCGGAGGTTTACGCTATGGGAGAGTTTGTATCCTTGCGGACGCTGATTCTGATGGTGCACACATCGCGACTTTGTTGTGCGCGTTGTTTTTGCGTCATTTTCGACCTCTGATCGATGCGGGTCGAGTGTGTGTTGCGATGCCGCCGCTATTTCGAATCGACGTTGGCAGGCATGTGTTTTATGCGTTGGATGAAAAAGAGCGGCAACGCATTCTTAAAAAGATTGATGCAGACAAATTGCGCGGTACAGTTAATGTTCAGCGCTTTAAAGGCTTGGGCGAGATGAATCCTTTGCAACTTCGAGAAACCACCATGGATCCAACTACGCGACGCTTGGTGCAATTGCAGGTTGACAAAGGAAATCGTTCGGAGCAGGCGATGGATCGCTTGCTTGCGCGCAAGCGCGCGGCCGATCGTAAGGCCTGGATTATTGCCAGTGCAGATCAGGTGGAACTCCAGTGACATGCGTGATGCTACATGGATGGTTTAGTGTGCTCTGCA
>JAPKCZ010000066.1 GCA_028822745.1 Kiritimatiellia bacterium
TCCATCGAGCAAAACCTTGAAAAATTTTGATCAAAAAGAAGCCGTTTCAGCAGTCTCACATGCGAAAAGACTTCTCATTTTTGCATTATTGATGGCCGTTGCCGTGGTTATCAGCGTGACCACGCCATTGCGTGACATACTTTCTGTCGATGATCTGCGTGCACGAGCCCTGGCACTGGGGCCATGGGCGCCGCTTGCCATTATCGTGGTCGGCGCGATCGGCCCAAGCCTGTTATTGCCACGCTGGCCTATCGCGTTTGCGAGCGGCTTCCTTTATGGCATTGGCACCGGAACCGTCCTCGGAAACTTCGCCAGTGCCTTGGGCGCATTGGTCCATTTCTTTGTCGCCTTGCACCTATTGGCCCCTTCGGCACGCGCGATGTGTCGCAAGCGCAACATTGATATCGACCGTATCCCTCAAGACAAAGCCTTTCTTGTCATCTTTATGTTACGCGCTTTTCCGTTCTCCAGCACTGTCGTGACGAACCTCATCGCCGGTTCGTTGAAGATGAACGTACGGCCCTATTTTACCGCAACATTCCTGGGCATGATTCCGTCATCGTTGATCTATGCCGCCACGGGATCGCTGATCAATGAATCCTCGAACGCGATCTATTTCGCCATCGGTGTCGGACTAATGATCTTTGTCATGGTTGCGTGGTTTGGCAGACACACACTGCGCAGCATCTTCGTCAAAAAAAAGCAGCCCAACAACAGTCCTGATTCCTGAGCATGCCTTAAGCCCAGATGCCGAGTGTGAAAGAGCCGCAAAGGAGAAGCCCCCGTCCCGGGAAAAGAAGATTAACCAACTGGATGCGAGTGCCCCCCAGTCGTGGCATTAATCGCGCTGCTCTAGCACAGCAACGCGCAGGGTTTTGCCGATGCGGACGCGTTCCTCTGCTTCGCGCATGCGTTGAACGTCGATCCCGAAGGGCTCGAGTTGCATGGCGGACAAACTGAACACGGTTGTTCCGCTGATACCCGAAACGCGTTCCAGCCACGCATCAACGCCTTCCTGACCATGCCGAAGGCGCGCCCTATGATCCATAAATCCTTTCATGGAAGGCCTCGCCACCGGCATGCCGTACATGTGTTCGGGATCAAGAAACCCGAAGTAAACCAAGTGCGGCGGCTGGCCGCCATTGGCCTTTGTCAGCGCGGCCCATTCGACTTCCAAGCGCTCGACATCCTGCCCCCAATCGAAATTACTATCTGCGAGGTGACGATAGCCATGATGCGTGCCGCCGGACCAGGCAGGGAAATAACTGATATAGTCAGGGAAACTCGACGACACGGTCACCAACGAACTTCCAATCAAAACAGTACACGCCAGTCGTCGCCAGCGATCCGATGTCAAACGTGCACACACCACGCCTCCACCCATGACCATGAGAACCGTCATCGGCAGGACGTGGCGCACACCAATGGCCAACTGATTGGCGAACAGGGTTAACGCGATATAGAGCATGACAGGCAGCCACGGCAACCACGTATGCAAGGCACGTCGACGGCGATACCAAACGACGAGTCCCACCCCACCCGCGAGCACCCAAGCTGCCGGCGTTTTCAAAGTCATGGCCACGGGCAGATACCACCAACGCCCCTGCATGAATTGGTCGCCCATGAAGAAGCCGCGATGACCACTAAAGGCATGTATACCCTGAGCAACAATGCCCTCCAGATAGCGGCCGCCGATCCACTCGCTGCCGTTCAACCATTCGAAGGCCGGCGCTCGAACCGCTTGCGGGTCGAGTCCGTAACACCAGACGAGCAATACAAGGAACGACACGGCGGCCAGCACCCATTGCCACAGAGATTGCCACGACCGTTGTCGCCAGGCGAACAGTGGCACGACAAAAAGCAGGTGGCCCCCCAGCCAAATCAGCCCAGTAAATTTAACCATGGCCGAGGCAGCGAATGCGAGTGTCGCCAGTGACAACAACCCTGCGCATTTACCCAGGCCTTTCGTACGCCCTTGCTGATCCTCGCATGTAGCGCGCGACGATGCTCGCCATAACGCATACGTACCGGCGACACCCAGCGCAAGCACACCCATGTCGGTGGTGGTCAGATTGCCATGCGCCAACAGGTTCGGGTTAAGCCCGATACCGAGCCCGCACACCCACGCGCCCAGTGCGCCCGCCGCGCGCCCAGCCCAGCACGCACACAATGCCACTAACAGCACGAAAAAGAGACTCGTCCCCCATCGCGTTGCCTTGGCGAGTGACGGAAAGGTTGACACATTGCTCGCAGCAAGCGTGGTGGCGTACTGGAACACGTTGGCCGATTTCCAATCAGGCGTATTCGGAAACGACAAGCGCGTGCCATGCGCAAGCTTACCAAAATACCCACCAATCATGTTTTGAAGCGGCGGATGAAAATAGCTTAAGCGGCTATCACGTTGCACCGCGCGTACCGTCCCACGTGTCACATGAAAGCCCTCGTCAAAGGTGCAGGCCCAATGGGCGCGCGCCAGACACCCGAGAACGAGTGCGAGCAGACAAACGCAAAGTGTTGCGACGCGCGTTGAGCCCAGTACGGCGATCATGCCCTTGGCTTTAAGACACAGCGCGATGTAAGCAAAAAGGACAAGTAGACCCGCGCCAAAGATCAACAGCCCCACGCCCCAACCCATCGGCACATATCGCATTCGCACTTGCGTTGTCCCAGCAGGGATCTGAAGCCGCATCATGCCGGACGGCTCCACCATGGCGATTGCCAGTGTCTGGCCAGATTCAGTCGACGCGTGCCAACCACGCGAAAATGTTTCACGAACGGTCAACGTTCCGGCTTGTGATGGTGTTGGCAAATCAATGCGGATGAATCCCGGACGCAGTCGAAAGGGACGTAGTCGTGTCAATACGCTTGGTGCACCAGGATCAGACGCTGGCGTCAAAAGCTCGCATTCTTGGGCATTGGGTCGATTCAACAGTACGGTCGCGCCCGGGCCCTCGCCCCACGTCTCACTGACACGCGCATCGAGGGCCGCCGACAACGTCTCGGCATGCGGTTGCGTCGTCAAGACCCACCGTGCAGCGCTGCTTTTGCAGAAGGCGATAAAGGCGTCTGGATTATCGGTGACTTGCAAGCCCGCAAGACGTGAGCGCCGCGCTGCCGCCAGTTCCAAAGGCGAAAATCCATCGGCGCTGCGCAGACCGAAACGGCGCGGACTATTGTAGGCGAGATGGGCGCGATGCCACAGCGCGAGCTGAGCATCAGGGAATAGATCCGCTGGATTCTGGCGTGGTGGCATCTGGCGTGCGGCGGGGTCGCGCACGAAGCGGCCACTGATATCGCCCGAGCTGCGGATGTGTTCTGCCACAAACGGTGTGTCGTGCATATTGAGTTGCGCAGACAAAGGGCGTTCCAGTTGCCATGCCGTGAACAGCTCAAGTGCGACCAAGGCGATCAACCACACGGGGTGACGCGACCGAACACGAAACAGGACAACCACCATCGCGACGGCACACAGCGCGGCTTGCGCAACAACAAGTGCCTCTGCGCGCGTCACGAGGGTGCCCACCAACACCATCCCGGCGAGGCCAATGACAGCGAGCTTCCATGCGCGCTGCGTTTGGGTTTTGCGCCAAAGCGCGCACACGACATCAACACCCATCGCGGCCAGAAGCGCAAGACCAAGCGATGTCCAAAGCAGATACTTTTCGGGATAGCGAAACGATCCGACAAGCGGCAGCTCGTGCCACATATGAAAGCCGGGCAGAAAACGTCCGAAAGCGAGCACGAGCGACAGTATCGCCACGCCCAACGCCCATCGTACGCTCCAACGACGGTGGTAGCGCCAAATGGCAAGACACGCGAGCACGAGCGCGATGCGGCCGATATGCACAGAAGCGGTCCACGGCATTAGCTTTGTCGCGCCCTGCCCCATCAGGTGCTCGCCATTCCAGATGGCATGTGTCCCGAATCGATGTGGAACCCATAATTCGATGCAGCGCATCGGATGAAATGAAAGTTCGATTGCGTCGCTAAAGGCCATGCCGCTGGCGCGATACGATTCAGTGGTCACGAAAACGGTTGGTAGCCATTGCGGCGCGGATAAGGCCAGTGCGATCACACCGCCCAGAATAAGGACGCGAAGCGATTGACGGCGGTGTGGCGTCATGAGTGCGGCGGGCAACGCCACGAGCCCAAAAATGAGCAGCGCTTGACTGTCGCCGCCAAGCACGAGCATGAGCACGGCCAGCCCGAGGAGGAGCGGTGCCCAGCGACGCTGACGGGGCGAGCGCACCCATAGTAGCGCGGCCAGCCCTAGCGGGATCCAGGGAAGCGCGTGAATATTTAACGTGTCGCACATCCCGCGGGCGTAACCACATGCGGCGTAGATCAAGGCGCCACATACCGCCGCCGCGGCGCTCTGTGAAAGCCCTTTGCGCAAGAGGATGTGCATACCAACCATCGAGAGCCAGGTATGAAACGTCAGAAACAGTGCATAGCCGAGCGACAACGGAAGCGCATAGACGAGGAGTTTGGGTGGGTAAAACACTGCTGCATTTATGTTCGCCAGGAGCGGCGTCCCGTTGCAGAAGGACGGTGCCCAGAATGGCATCTGTCCCGAGAGAATCTGTTCGCGCGCTTCCAGCAGCAATGGAAAGGTGTATACCCAGGCATCCCAGCGGAACAGCGACCGACCCGGCAGAAAGCATTCGAGATGCAGAAGCAGACTGGCGCCAGTATAAAGCAAACACACACGCAACACGCTACGATAGGAACACTGTTTCAACATGCCCCGACAGACCGAGATTGGCTCAACGTATTCACGTAAATCCGATTACCAATATCGCGACTTGAAAAACGTACCATTTCCAGCCTATCCTCCGAGATGGTTAATGCCTTCACTTACAGCGCCTGTCAACCCCTCCCGCACAGATCCTAGCAACCCATGTACCTCGACTACTATAACTTAAGCGAGTTTCCATTCAACATAACACCGGATCCACGTTTTCTATACTTCACGCGCCATCACCGAGAAGCCTACGACCACCTCATTTACGGCATCGAGCATCGGCGGGGGTTCATTGAGCTAACCGGCGAAGTCGGATCAGGCAAGACCACCCTATGTCGAGCCGTGCTCCAGGCGCTCGATCACTCCATCGAAACGGCGTTGATTCTGAATCCCATGCTATCTGGTCCGCAGCTCATTCGAGCCATCCTCACCGATCTTGGCCTAGACGCACAGGGAAACGACCTCCTTGACCATGTTGAGACCTTGAACAAATTTCTGCTCACAAAGAACCGTGAGGGCACGAATGTTGCCGTATTAATCGACGAAGCACAGGATCTTTCACAGGAAGTTATGGAGCAGGTTCGATTGTTATCCAACTTAGAAACAGACCAACATAAGTTGATTCAAATTGTACTTTGCGGCCAACCTGAGCTAAAAACTCGGTTGGCGCGTCCGGATCTGCGTCAATTGCGGCAACGAATTACTGTGCGATACCACTTGCCACCTTTGACACATGAAGAGACAATGATGTATATAAATCATCGTCTCCACACGGCCGGGGCCAACGGAAACCTAGTTTTTGACCAGGGAGGCACCCGCGAGGTGTATAAATACGCCAAAGGGAGTCCGAGATTGATCAATGCTGTTTGTGACAATGCACTTTTAGCCGGATACGTGAGCCGAACCATGACGATTGATACAGGATGCGTAAAACGCGCAATACGCCAATTGGAGGGTAACCGATGAGTCTGATTCAAGAAGCTTTACGACGACAGCAGGAAGAACAGTCAGGTGACGGCAGTGCTCCTGCCGCGGCGACCCCCTCCGCCGGCGAGACGGCCACTCTGGCAGCGGCAGCACCGACGGCAGCATCGTCTACACCATCATTCGTCCCCGCTTCCGCCCCACCTTTGCCCCCGCCTCCTCAGCCACCCACGATGACGCCCCCACCCAGCCCGGCCGACGCGGCCGCCAGTGTGACACCGGAAAAGGAAACTGCGAGCAAAGGACGCCCATGGGGATCGCATGTTGGCTTAATCGCCATTGTAGCGGTTGTTCTTGCTGGACTGGTTGGCCTTATGGTTTTTGCCTTTGGTAAAGTCAAGGAATCCAAAGACTCTCGTTCGCTGGCCATCAACGCACCCGCACAGCCTGCCGGTGCCAACCCGGCATCTGCGACGGCACCACCAGACGGAAAACCGGCCATGCCGGGCATTGCCGCCGACGCTAAACCGACGACTGCAGCTCCAAAGCCCGGTGCGCCAGCGGTAGCTTCAGGAGAAACAGGAGCCGTTCAGCCTGCCGCGGCCGCGGCATGGCCTAAAGTCACCTTAACGGGTGTGGTCGGGAAAGGCATTCGCGGCGCCGCGACGTTAAACGGGCAAATCGTAGCCGTCGGGGAGAGCATCCAAGGGGCCGAAGTGGTCTACATTGGAGACGAAGGGGTCAAACTCGAATTTGCGAGCGAAGAGCGCCACGTCAAAATCGGTCAGACAATCAACTGAATCGTCACCCACGATTAATCCATCGCGCGATGCAGCCCACGGGTCCCGTCCTGAAATAGACGCGGCTTCCGTTGCTTTCGAAAATCTCCGCTCATACCTCGCTGTGCCAATAGCCTGACGGGAGGCGACCTAGAAACGCCACCTCTGCGCGCAGGCTCGTTCAGCAAAGGCCTAGCACGGTACGCAGCACCACAGAGGAATGTGGTGTTTTACGCTTCCTCTAATGCTTCGCGAATCTTCGACAAGGTGCCATCGAATTCGGTGGGAATCGTCAAATAGAAATGACAGTTTCGACCTGTCATATCCTTAATCGTACGGCGTAATTGCTTATCAAAGGGATTCATCACCACCACCAACAGATCGTCGGAGACGAAGTCAAACGGCAATACACCGCGACGCATCATGAAATCCATTGGCAGCAGCGACATTGCAGCGTGCGGCACATCGAAACTGTTCAGCAGGATTAGTGGTGTCCCGCAAGACTTGGAGACGGCGTCCAACACGCGCTCAAGCCCCTTATGCCCGCGAAGCTCCAAGGCATGAAGCACAGAAATGGTCTGGCTGTTGTCGCGTGCAGATAATTCAGTGAGATCTTGTACGAGACTGCCGTATTCCTCCTGTGTCAGAAGCTTCTCTTCGAGAAGACTCCAGGCAAAAGAAAGTTCTTCGGCGAGGCTGAACGCTTTTCCCTTGGTAGGCGCTGAGCCAGAAGAGGCAGTAGCCGATGGAGCGCCCTTCGCAACAGCGCCTCCACCCATTGCACCAAGCTTATTGAGCGCGTCAACGACCCGGCTGTCACCGTCCGAATAGGCAATCAAACGTTCGGACAATAGTTTTGCCGCTTCGCCATCGCCCTCTTCAACAAGCACGTCAACGAGACGAATGACATGGTCCTTGGCGCGTGTATGATCGCCGATCTGTTCGTAGGCATGACACAGCGCTTCGAGCGAAGCTCTGTCGTTCGGCATGGCTTCGAGAATCTGCTCGAAGGCTGCGATCGCGTTCCACACCTCTTCTTCGAGGTTTGCAACCTGTCGGGCTTGGTTGTCCATAATTCTCCCAGAACATACACGAAAATGTTTACACAGCAAAGCCTTTGCGCGGCCCGAAATCAAGCCAAATCTGGTGCGCCGTGCGACCCTGCTGCGAGGCGTAGCGTCGGCGCACGCGATTGCGGGAAGGATGAACGCATTTTCACAGTGATGCAGACAGAAACATTGTACACGGCCCCCATATGGCTCTTAAAAATCCGCCCTCACTTCGCACGCAACGAAACTTACAAATGCATTTGCAATCGAGACATAGCAGTGTGATACTGAGTCTTCGTTACGTGCCAAGCGGCGGCTACTTTTACGTTTCTGTGTCCTCGCGCTGTCGCCGTGGACACCGCTGCACTTTTTCGAAGGGAGAACACGATGGCCGAAACCGCACTTCGTAATAAGATTTCTAAAATCCTACTCGCCAATGGCATTCTGGATGCCGAGACATTGGCCGCGGCCGAAGAAGAAGCGCGTTCCCAGGGGCTTCGGCTTGAAAAGCATTTAACAGAAAAGAAGCTCGTCAAGTCATCGGACATGACCCTGACATTGGCCGAATATCTCAAAATGCCCCCTATCACGCTGGCGCATTTCACACCGGACGCGGCGTTGTTAAATCTGGTTCCACGTGAAACCATGGCGAAACGGTTGCTTGTCCCGGTCGCCAAGGTCGGAAAAAGCCTTACGGTTGCCATGGGCGACCCCTTCGACTTGATGACCATTGACGAAATCACAACCTTGACCGGCCTTGAGGTCACACCGGTGGCGGCACCCGATGTCGACATTGGCAACGTATTGACGAAAGTTTTTGAAGAAACGTCGCAGAACTTCGACATGGAAGAGCTCATGCGCGACGGCGAGAGCGATGTTGAAGTGG
>JAPKCZ010000713.1 GCA_028822745.1 Kiritimatiellia bacterium
CGTGTAATCCCGGTCGAACTTGGGCCTGTCCACTTGGTAGGTGGTGAGCATGTCGCGGCACCACTCATGGAAACTACGCACCGAGACACGCTCGCCGGCGCCGCGCTCGGCAATCACCTGCTTGAGCCTCGCTGCCAGGGTGACGTTGTAGCACAGCACCAGGATTGGCTTGGACATTGTTCGGGCCAGTTGCAGGCAGCGGAATCCCAGGATCATGGATTTACCGGAGCCGGCAACGCCGTGAATCACGCGATGACCCTCGCCCAGTGAGCGGGCGAGATTCTCCTGATTGATATCCATGATCTTGATGAGGTCAGGGATTTCAATCACCTTGTTGGTGCTCTCCCCGTCGAGTAGTCCGAACTGCCCCTGTTGAGTAGATAAGCGCAGTTCCGGAAATAAGTGCCAGCGCACCCGCTCGATTTCGGGCAAGTGCAATTCGCGCTCGAACTTGTAGTTGAACATCCCCCAAAGCCGTGACTGGAAAGCCTCTGCGTCCACCGACTCCGTCATTTCGTCCTGGCAAATGACGCGGCTTGGCTCCAGCACTTGCCCCAAGTCCTGGGACTCGAATTGTTTGCGGGTGATATTCGCCAGAACCGCCCCCCATCCAAACGGCATGATGAGCTTGCCAGGGTACCTGGGGTGGTTCTGTGGGTTTCTAAGTGCGGGGTCGGAGCGCAGGAGGGTTTCTACGCGCAAGGCATTCAGCCGGGCCTGCTCCAGCGGGTTTGCGGTCTTGGTCAACCCGTTCTGCGTCAGCAGAGCCATCTGGTAGCGGTCCGCGCCCCGTATTGTTTCCAGCTTCCAGTCCTTGACTTCAAGAACCAGAATGCCGCGCTTGGGATTGAGGATGATGAAATCGGGATAGAACTGCTTTTCGCCGATGGGTACGTTGTACCAGCCGGAGTAGTCGTCCTCCAGCTTTTGCAATAGGCGCTCGGCCAGCCGTCGCTCGCCAGAAGTCATGCGCGCCACGCAGGACGGCAATGAAGGCATCAACTTCATTACTTAACCCCAGTACTCCCCGGCCGAGTGTACTACCGATTCGAGAAGGAATCGCCGGTACTTTGTGATAGACCTTTCAGAATTCCGAGCGTTTTGGGCAGCTATCCACAAAACGCGCACCAGTAGGCCGGTCCCGTCTAGCGCACTTGTGATGACTGAGGCCGCATCCGTATTCCCTCGTTTAGGCGAACTTGAGTTGTTGGGCTGCGGCGTAGAAGGGATTTCTCACACGTGACACGTGTAACACGGATATATCTCCCTTGGGCGATCATGGCGTCGCCTATCTTCGAGTATCCGCCGTTCTTCTTTGGCAAAACTCGACGTTCCATTAACCAATCACTAACCTCTATATTTTCGCGGCACATCATGGACTTATGGCGCAGCCTACACGCTTAACTTTCTCGCGAGCACCCACCATGACAACCGCAAAAACCCTGCTGCTGGCCCTGGCCTGCACCCTGCCGTTCTACGCCACGGCGCTGGACAGCAGCGCGGACGTGAAAGTCACGCCCATCCTGAAGACCACGACGAGCTGGAACGGGGCGCCGATCATGCGGGCGCGGGGGGGCGGGGTTGACGATCAGGCCGTGAATTCTTCTAGTGTGCGCGCCTTGCCTCGCACCGGGCGGCGCGGTTGAGGCACAGCGTTGCCCAAACACCGGTGCATCGAGCAGCCGGAGCCTCTCCAATCTTGCGGCTGCGGCACGGAATGCGAAGAGCCCTCTCCAGGTCTCGCACCGCATTTATGAGCATCATTCATAGGTGCAAGCGAATTGCCCTGCTTAATCC
>JAPKCZ010000714.1 GCA_028822745.1 Kiritimatiellia bacterium
AAAGAGAAGTAGGTGCCGCCCCGCACAGGGGCAACGCTAATAGACCACTAACAAAGCAAGGAAAGGCCAAAAGACCAAAAGACCAAAAACAAAACAGACCACGAACCCAGCAAGGCATCGTCTAGAACCCATGGCAACGCCAAAAAAATCCAGATCGACAACAAAAACCGCCGACAGGCAAAAAATATCAGTAAGCAATACAAACAGACTTACATTCCGTATAGGAATCAACAATAACCTTCCCATGTTCACGTCCGATCCCGGACGCCTTAAACCCGCCGAACGGCATAGCCGGATCAACCATATTATGAGTGTTGACCCAAACCGTCCCAGCCTCGATCCCATCGACAAGCCGCAGTGCTTTATCGAGTTGATTCGTCCACACACTCGCCCCAAGCCCATACTCTGACGCGTTGGCCAGCGTCAAAACCTCATCGATATCGTCATAAGGCATCGCCACCAACACCGGTCCGAATACCTCCTCCCTGACAACGGTAAGCGGCTTGCAAGCGCGATTGGCAATAACCGTCGGCCGGACAAAAAAACCATCCGCATCAACAGCCGCATCGCGCGACAGAATCTCACCACCTTCCTGTTTGCCCTGCGCACTCATCCCCATGACCTTGTCGCGGTGCCGGGCGGACACCATAGGCCCCATCTGCGTCGCCGCGTCGAAACCGGAACCCAATGCAATGCCGTCGGCTACCGCGGCAATGCCTTGCACGACTTCGTCGTAAATCGATCGTGCAACGTACAGGCGAGAGCCCGCTGTACAGACCTGTCCGTGGTTGAAGAAAATCGCGCCTGCCGCGCCTTCAATCGCTTTCTTCGGGTCACAGTCGTCCAGCACGATCACCGGGCTCTTGCCGCCCAGTTCCAGCGACGCCCGCTTCAGATCGTCAGCGCATTGGCGGCCAATCATGCGGCCCACTTCGGTTGATCCGGTGAAAGTGACTTTGTTTACCAGTGGATGTCTGACCAGCGCCGCGCCAGCAGTCTCGCCACGGCCCGTGACGACGTTGAATACGCCCGGCGGGAAGCCGGCTTCGTGGGCCAGTTCGGCCAGACGGATTGCCGTTAAAGGAGTTTCTTCGGCTGGCTTGAGCACGACGGTGCAGCCGCAGGCGAGCGCCGGAGCAATTTTCCAGACTGCCATCAGCAGCGGAAAATTCCATGGGACGATTGCGGCGACAACGCCCGTCGGGACGCGTTTTGTCGAAGCGTTGTAGCGGGTGCCCGGCGGGAAGGGGATCGACAGGTCGAAAGTCGTACCCTCGATTTTAGTGGCCCAGCCAGCCATGTAACGCAACCACTGGACGCTGCCCGAGACTTCCAGCATCTTTGAGAATGCGATGAGTTTTCCCTGGTTCAGGGTCTCCAGGGTGGCTAGTTCGTCTGTGTGCTGTTCTATCAGGTCGGCTAGTTTTAGTAGCAGATGCTCGCGAGTGGCCGGCGGCATTCTGCGCCAGGTGTTGGATTCGAAAGCTGCCTTCGAGGTTTTGACCGCGTGGTCGATGTCGGTTTCTGAAGCGTCTGGGATCTGGGCTAGTTCTTCTCCTGTGGCTGGGTTGTAGATGGGGAAGGTTTTGCCTGCGGCGCTGGGGGTCTTTTCACCGTTGATGAACATGGTGGTGGGAAGCTGCGCTGTGCTTTTTTGGTCGGGCATTTTGTGGTGTCTCCGGTGAGGGTTGAGTTTCTTGGTTTTTGCGGCTTGCCTGCAGGGGTGTTTTTTTGATCCGGCGCTTTTGGCCTTTCCTTGATTTGTTAGTGGTCTATTAGCGTTCCCCCTGTGCGGGG
>JAPKCZ010000715.1 GCA_028822745.1 Kiritimatiellia bacterium
GGAGGATGTGTTGAAGAACGCGAAGAAACGGTAATAATCTTTCTGTGAAATAGGGTCGTATTTATGGTCATGGCACTGCGCGCATTTCATGGTCAATCCAAGGAACGTCGTCGCCACGGTATTGACCTTATCGACGACATAGGCGACGCGGTATTCTTCAGCAATGGTGCCGCCTTCGTGCGTGTTCATGCTGTTGCGCAGGAAGCCCGTGGCCATCTTTTGCTCGGTCGTGGCGTTCGGCATGAGGTCGCCCGCCAACTGCTCGATCATAAACTGATCGTAGGGCATATTTGTCAGGAATGCGTTGATGACCCAGTCGCGCCAGAGCCACATGTCGCGATGATCGTCGATCGAGTAGCCATTGGTATCGGCATAGCGTGCGGCATCCAACCAATCCAGCGCCAGTCGCTCAGCGCACTCCGCTGACGCGAGATAGTCATCAACAAGATTCGCCCAGGCCGTCGGTGACGAATCCGCAAGGAAGGCGTCGATTTCCACAATCGATGGTGGCAAACCGCGCAGGTCCAGCGACAGCCGCCGGATCAAAGTTGCTTTGTTCGCCCGACTGGAGGCGCGCAGCCCGGCGGTCGTAAGCCCCGCACGCACGGCGCGATTGATGCTGGCGCGCATAGGTTCGTTGTGACTCGCACGCGGCGCAATAAAGGCCCAATGCCCCTCGTAGACGGCACCCGATTTGATCCATGTCTCGAGCAGGCCGATCTGCTTTTTCGTCAGTTTATAATGGGAATCCGGCGGCGGCATCTGCTCGTCCGGATCGGTAGAACGGATGCGGTGCACCGCCTCGCTTGCGTCGAGATTGCCTGGCACGATCGCCCGTACGCCATCACGGTCCGCGTAGGCCGTGTCAGCAAGATCCAGCCGGAGCTTGGCTTTGCGTCCTTCTTTGGCGGGTCCGTGGCAACGAAAACAGTTCTCGGAGAGAATCGGTCGAATATCGCGATTGAAGCTTATGTCCTGAGCACCAAGCGGCGTCGCCACGAAGAGCGTCAGCCACGCAAACCGTACCCTTATAGCCTTGCCGCGTTTAGACCTTCGATTCGAGATATTGGGAACCATCGTATACATTCTATTAGCTCATCACGTATTATGAGAGCAGCGCAATATAATTGCCTGAATTATTCACCAACCCATTCACAGTAGTCACAACACTATTAACACCAGAACTTTAACCACGGATTACACGGATGGCACGGATTGTTGGAACGGTTCTGCTTCTATCCGTGTAATCCGTGGTCTTCTTCGTTTCGTAAAAAGTAGATGAATAGATCAGGTTAGTAAGCGACGATCAAAAAGTCAGGGCTTCACTAGAATTTTAAGTGAATCCACGTCAGGGTCAGCCTGTGCACGTATGGCTTCATTGATATCGCCCAAGGCGAAGGTATGCGTTGCGAGCGCTTCGGCGTCGATGCGACCGGATTCGATCAAATCAACGGCGTCAAGATAGTCGCGACGCACCGAGCTGTTTGCCCCGTGCACGTGCAGCTCTTTATAATGGATGACGTTCAAGTCAATGGATTCGTACGGGTTGGCCTTGTCGAATCCAGCGAAGAGCGAGAGGTGTCCCCCCATCGCCAGCATATGCAAGGCCGGGTCAACGAGCGACTTGGCAGAGGCCGAGCAGACGACACCATCCACGCCGCGACCGTCGGTGATTTCATTAATCCAGGCCACCGGATCCGTTTCAGAACTGTTAATGAGATGATCAAATGGCAAACCAAGTTTTTTGATCATATCCAGCTTGGGCTGCGAGCGGTTGACAATACTGACCGTTTTGGC
>JAPKCZ010000067.1 GCA_028822745.1 Kiritimatiellia bacterium
GCTCGATCAGTTGCGGTCGGCCGTCGGCAAGTGTGAATATGCCGACGGCGTCAAGGTCCGCTCGCGTGATGATGTCAGCCGAGCTCTTCGTCGTTTCGATGCCGGAATATGTCTCCCTAGCCCATTCGAGACGTTCCGCGCTCAGGTCGCAGGCTGCAACAACGTCCCAGCGGTCGCTCGCGGCGAGATGCTTCATGTAGCGGGAGCCCATGCTGCCCAGGCCAATAACGCCTATCTTGTATGTACGATCACCCATTCACTGCTCCTTGTGTGGCGCGGTTACGCGTTTTCGGTAAGCCATTCCATTGAGAACTTGGCGAACACGATGGGCCCCCACCAGCCCGACTCGTACAGACAGCAGATGCTTCCGTCCGGCAGGATGGCAAGATCGCTGTAGCCGCTGCCGCCCTCCTCTTTCAGTCGACGCGTCACGGGCCATGTCTTGCCCTCGTCGTAACTGGCGCGCACGGTCATTTCGACCCGGCCGGGGCCGCCCGGGCCGGAATGGAGAAGAATGCTCGGTTCCCACGAGTAGCGTTCTATGGACGCCTGGCAGACGGAGCAGTAGACCTGTGGGTTGAGCTCGGGTTTCGACCAGGTTCCGCCGCCGTCCTCACTGATCGAGAAGGCACGGTGTTCTTCTTCGTGGTTATTGCGCATGCTCAGCAGCAGGCGCCCGTCGCTGAGCTCCGAGACCTCGCACTCGTTCATCTCCCACTCTGCCCGCTGCGTCAGCACGAAGCTCTTACCGTGATCATCGCTCACAAATACATGGGATCCGGCGCGTTTCCTGGCCTCGTGGTCGCAAGGGAAGACGAGGCGCCCCTTGTGTTTGCCGCGCGTGATCTGGAGGCCGTGTCCGGGCCCGGTCGCGTACCAGCCCCAGCTTTTCATCTTAACGTCGGCCGTGATCTCGGTGGGCTTGGACCACGTCTCTCCGTCATCCTTGCTGTGCGTCATGAAGACATCGCGGTTGTTGCGGCAGAAAGACATCCACACCGTGCCGGTATCGCGGTCGACGACCGGGCATGGGTTACCAATGGTGATAGGCGCCGTGCCGCCTTCCTCGTATACGATCGTCTGGTCCGACCACGTCTTACCGCCGTCCTTGGAGCGACGAAGCACGAGATCGATGTCGCCGTGGTCCTGAATACCGTTGGTGCGCCCTTCGCAGAAGGCGAGCAGCGTGCCCTTCGTGGTCACCACAAGACTGGGGATGCGATACGCTTTGTAGCCCTCTGTGCCGCATGTGTAAAGCGGCTGCTCGTGCAGCGGCTGGGTTCCTGTCCTCTTCTTGGTCACAATACTTTCCTTTGATACTCGTGCTCGGTTCCGTTGCGTATGTTGTCGGGGAAGTTGCGTTCCACGTCAACGAAAACACGTTCATCGAGCCCCGGCTTTCGATGCCTGCGCCCTTTCCCTGCCGCCGTGAAAAGCGTACGATGAATACTAATGAGGACAGGGATCGGTGGACGATTACGGGGAAGCAAGCGGAGAGAATGAGCAGAGATGAAACCTTTTAATAGCTACGCCACACAGGCGCGCGAGTTTTCGCATGCGCCGTTCTGGTTTTGGAACGATGCGCTCAGTGAGGCTGAGATTGCGCGGCAACTTGATGATTTTCAGGCGCATGGTGTTCATGCATTTGTGATTCATCCGCGCGCCGGACTGCCGCGGTCTCTCGGGTGGATGAGCGATGAGCTGCTGAACTACATGCGCTTTGCGATCGAGGAGGCGGCCCGGCGCGATATGTGGGTCATTCTCTACGATGAGGCGATGTATCCCAGCGGCTCGTCTGCCGGTCAGGTGGCGGCGGAGAACCCGGCCTATGCCTGCCGTGGGCTGGTGCAGGTCGACCTTACTGATTCCGCGCCCGGTGAAACGATCCATGGCGTAAAAATCGGGGAGTCAGGTGTGGAGCTGGCTGATGACCAGACGCTGGTGGCTGAGGTCACCCGGCATCATGACGGACACCGGATAGCCATTGTTGATCGGCCGGTGGGCTCGACAATCCGCGGCGTTCATTTTGTCGACGAGGACCCCGCCCGGCGCGACAACCACAAGGAAGTGGCCGAGAACAAGCCTCTGGCCAGTGATCTTTTGAATCCAGAGGCGATGCAGTGCTTTATCCGGTTGGTCTATCAGCGCTATTACGAAGAGTTCGGGGACTATTTTGGGAAGACCATCAAAGGCGTTTTTACGGACGAGCCTGGCCTTCTTGGCAGGGGCTGCTGTTGGGAAAACAATCCGCGCCCCGGCACCAGCGGGATCATGGAACATGTGAGTGCATTCCTGGGGTATGACTTCGCGCCTCATCTGCCCGCGCTGTGGGATGATGCGGAACCGGATGCCGGAAAATACCGTGCGGATTACGACACGGCGCTCAGACATCGTCTGCAGGAGACCTACTACGCGCCCATCTCGGAGTGGTGTGCTGAGCATGGCATTGCACTGACCGGCCATCCGGCTGAATCGACGGATATCGGCTTGCTTCGTCACTTCCAGATCCCCGGTCAGGACGTGGTGCTTCGTTACGTCGAGCCGGGCAAGGAGTCGGCCCTCGTGGGCCCTCACAGTACGATGGGCAAATGTGCATCCTCCGCGATGCTCCACATGGGGAGGCGGCGTAACCTTAACGAGTTTGCAGGTGCCTACGGGCATGAGCTGACGTTTGAGGAGTATCGCTGGCTGGCGCTCTGGTTGCTGATTCGCGGCTGCAATATGCTCAGTCCCCACGCCTTCTACTACTCGATTCGTGGGCCACGCATCGATGAACGGCCGCGTGATGTCGGCCCCAACAGTCCGTGGTGGAATGACTACAAGGCCTTCGCCGATATGACCGGCAAGCTCTGCTGGCTCAATACCGATAGTAAACAGGTTTGCGACGTTGCCATTCTTGGCCAGCATGATCGACTGCCATGGAAAAGCGCCCGCGTCTGCTTCGAGAACCAGATTGATTTCAACTACATCGAGGATCGGTACTTCGGTGACGACGCGGTCGCGGGGGCGGACGGTGTCTCTATTCTCTCCATGACGTATGGGCTGCTGATCGTCGAGGAGGGGTTTGGTGCAACCGCTGGCGCTGAAGCTGAAGCGGTCGTTGCGCAACTGGCCGCATCAGGCAGGGCCGTTGCTTGGCGTCCTGACGAAGGCGAAGCGTCGCTCCTCGAGAGCATCAGGGCCAAGACCGAGCCGCGTGTGTCCGTGAGTCCCGCATGCCCGGGGGTGCGCATCCGCGAGATACGCAAAGATGGCTGCGATTATCTACTCGTTTTCAATGAGGGTGAGACGCCGTTCTCCGGGCAGCTTGAGTGGCGCGGGGCGTCGACCGCTATCCAGATAGATATGGATACGGGAGAGACGCTGGATTGGCACTCAGTGGGCGACGTGTCGCTTGCGCCCCATGGGTGTATTGTCATGATGCATGGCGGCTCGGGATAGAGTGTAGAGTCCACGTAACTACCACGCGGGCGGGGTGGTTGTGTGGCCTGGTGACCCGTGACTTTGTGACGCCGGGGTCCATTTGGAGTGCGGTATAACGAGGGCGTTGCCTGGGGCTGACATCTTGCCTCCTTGGGGCTTTTTGGACGCAATGTAGGCTAGACGCAAGTGTCCCTGTATCCTACCGTAGCGTCTTTTATTGGCAACCCATACACAGGCACGAGGAGATCAGTCTCATGGTGAAGAAGAAGGTCGATAGACTCGATTGGTGGCGCGAAGCACGCTTCGGAATGTTCATTCATTGGGGGCTCTATGCGGTGCCTGCCGGCGTCTGGAAGGGCGAAGACAATCCCGGCCTCGGGGAGTGGATCATGGGCAGGCTTCAGATACCCGTAACGGAATACGAGAAACTGGCGAAGGACTTCGACCCCGTCAAGTTCGACGCGCGCGCATGGGTCAAGCTGGCCAAGGACGCGGGCATGAAGTACCTGATCATTACCTCCAAGCACCACGACGGTTTCGCGATGTTTGATTCCAAGTGCAGCGACTACGACATCGTTGACGCAACGCCCTGGGGCAAGGATCCCATGAAGGCGCTGGCGAAGGAATGTGCGAAAGCCGGCATCAAGCTGGGCTTCTACTACTCGCAATCGCAGGACTGGCACGATCCTGACGGTATGGGTAACGGCTGGGACTTCAAGGACGAGAAGAAGAAGGACTTCGACACGTATCTCAAACACAAATGCATTCCGCAGCTCACGGAACTGCTCACCGCGTATGGGCCGATCAGTGTGATCTGGTTCGACACGCCCTGCAAAATCACGCAGCAGCAGAGCCTGCGACTGAAACGGCATGTCCACAAGCTCCAGCCTGACTGCCTGGTGAGCGGCAGGATCGGAAACGAGCTCGGCGACTACGGCAGTCTGGGCGACAATCAGCGTCCGCCCGGTGCCGTCGAAGGCGACTGGGAGACCCCCTGCACGCTCAATAACACATGGGCGTTCAAGACCAAAGACAAGAACTGGAAATCCGTAAAGGTCTTGCTGGAACTGCTCGCCAGCTGCGCAGGCAAGGGCGTGAACTACCTGCTCAATGTGGGACCCACGGCCGAGGGCGTCATTCCCAAGGCCAGCGTGGACCGACTCAAGGCCGTTGGCGACTGGATCAAGGTGAACGGTGAGGCCATCTACGGGACGACCGGCAGCCCGTTCCCCTACGAGCATGACTGGGGCCGGATCACGTGCAAAAAGGGCAAGCTCTACCTGCTGATCATCAAATGGCCCCGCGGCACGTTCGTGCTGCCGGGATTGCGCAATCGCGTCAAGGGCGCACGCATGCTTGGTGACAAACGCACCACGGTCACCGTGACTCAGTCACACAGCAAGACGACCGATGCGCATATCATTGAACTCACACTCCCGCGCAAGAAGCCCGATACGTACGTGTCGGTTGTCGAGCTATCGATCGTGGGCACCGCGGATGCGGATCAGATGCCACTCCAGCAACCGGACGGCTCTGTGAATCTCGCTGTACACATGGCAACGAAGCGCGGGCCAAAATCAGTCTGTGTAGGTCGTCATGGGTCTCTGGAAGGCTGGAAGACGACAAGTACCTCCCTGGGCTGGGCGTTCAACATGCACAGGCCCGGTGCGTTTCGCGTGATCGTCGAAACCGTGCTGAACGGGGACGCCAAGGATCAGTTCGGCACGCATGAGGTCGCTGTCAACGTTGGGCGACAATCGACAAAGGGCAAGGCCGGCAGGAAGGACATGGTCGAAGATCGGGGCGACAACGACTGGCGCATTGTGGAGAGTGATATCGGCACCATCACGGTCAACAAGCCCGGCCTCTGCAAGCTGTCTTTGAAAGCCCTGCGCCTGGACAAGAAGGCCAATGCCGGCCTAACCGCCGCCGGCGTCCGACTCGTCCCCATCAGGCCATAGCTTTCGCCATTCCGTATTTGCGACATCACCTTTCAGGGCGGGAGCGAGCAAAATAAATATGGCGCTTTAAAGCAGACACTTGACCCGACCTACTTCCGGCAGCTTAGCATGTTGGGTCTACTGGAAACATGTTACAACGTGAAACAACATTAACTTGGGAACCGCCGTGATACGGATCCGTATGTCCGGTGGTGTGAGAGCCCGGGGAGGGTAACCTCCCCGGCTACTCGATTGGCCCGGAGGAATTGAATGAGCAAGCCATTGAACATTGTAGTCGTCATTTGCCATGATCTTGGACAGCACTTGGGTTGCTACGGGCAACCAGACGTCCGATCATCCAACATCGATGCCTTCGCCGAATCAGGGGTCCGTTTCGAAAACAGCTTTTGCGCCGCTCCGCAGTGCAGCCCTTCGCGTGCCGCATTGTGGACAGGCCGCTTCCCTCATGCAAACGGTGTTGTTGGGCTAACTCAATCAGGATTCGCTAATGACCTGAACCCCGACGAAGAGCATCTCGCACAAATCCTCAGAGAGGCCGGATATGACACTCACTTATTCGGTCACGCGCACGAGGCCCAGACCCCAGAACGCTGCGGCCACGAGCACATTCACGCCGGTGGTCCCCCCTGCAGGATAGCCAGCAACATAGCCTGTGCCATCCAACTTGCAGGGACGCAGCTTCGCCAGCTTGCTTTGTTCTGAACCTTATGCTCCCAACGAATTTGTCTTCGCGGAAAAAACATACCATACGTACTATGACCCTATGCGAACGGTTCGTACAAACCGGTGGAAGCTCATTGCCAATTTCGAGTTTGCCCCATCGCAGGAGACGCCCCCTGACTATAAGGTCAATGCCAAGTGCTATGTAGAAGTGAGCAATGTGCTGAACAAATACTGCCATCCGCCATTGGAACTGTTTGACCTTAAGAATGACCCCTGGGAACAGATTAACTTGGCAGAGGATCCGAAGCATGCCAACACTCGCGACGAGCTGATCCAAGAGCTGTACAGATGGATGCAGAGAACCGGCGATCCTCTTCTTGATGGCCCCATGGCACAAGGCGCTTACAGGCAACGCATGAGGGAATTCAAGGACGTCGGCCGAGGAGCCAAGAAGAAGTAGCCAAGCTCCTGCAGGCGACGTCCTAAAAGCCGCGCCTGAGGAGTAGCGTTCGATAGCGACATGACTCTTGACTTACTTACAGCTGTAAGCTAATCTATTACAGGACAAAAAAGGACATGCCATGAGAAGCACCATAACCATAAGCGTTCCAGATCAGATGAAATTAGAACTCGAGAAGTTGTCTCGCGCAGACGGAGTCTCGCGAAGTGATATCGTTCGTGAATCTTTACGCGACTACTTATTCGTTCGTCGCTTTCGATCCATGCGTAAGTCGATGGTGAGCAAGGCTGCCGCGGACGGCATCTATACCGATCAGGATGTGTTCGATCGAGTGTCATGATGTTAGTGCTAGACACAAATGTCCTCATCGCCGCATTCATCTCCCATGGTGTATGCAGCGAGCTACTTGAGCATTGCGTTATAAATCACGACGTTGTTCTCTCGAAGTTCATCCTGGATGAACTGAAGACGAAGCTTACAGCCAAGTTTAAGTTCACAAATCGCGATGCCTCCTCGGTTGTTAGCCTCTTGAAATCACGTTGTTCCGTTGTCAGGACGCAAGCCCTCCCCTCCCCGGTTTCAAGAGATCCAGATGACGACAACATCATTGCCACAGCACTTTCTGGGTCATGTGACTGCATTATTACGGGAGACAAAGACCTGCTCGTCCTCAAGAAGACCGGCGACATATTGATTGTATCACCAAACTCTTTCTGGGAAATCGAAGAGAAGTAGATCGAACAAATGTTTGCACCGTACCCTATTGAGCTGCGCTCAAACGGTCCGGCGAAACCAGACGAATTGGCTTCCAAGCAGAATAGCCCCAACACAAAAACCCAGGCTATTTTCGCTCTCGCGCAAAAACCTGACTTTAACGTTGGGCTGCTGGTAACCATCAATGACACAGAACACACTCGACTACCGCTTGACTCACCTACTCTGGAACAATGTCTACAGGATGTTCGAATCACGTCCCGTAGACGACTGTGTGGCGACGATTACACGTCCTCAGCCTGTTGCCTCATCGAATAATGTTACCATGAAATATTGTTTTCAAGGCAGACCGCATTGAATCACCACGACACAGCATTTCCAAAGGCGGCTGATGCCTCGGTGTTCGACCAGGACATGAACGATTCACAATATGGGCATGGCACAGGTTTGGCAGTCGTGGCAATTTCTGTTGTCAGCCCTCTTGTCTTCATCGATCGCCTTCGGAACACGGTAACATTCCGATGAGGCAACGGCTTGCCGTCGGTAACAAAAACAGTGAGTCAATGCGGCGGGGTGATGTCGTTGTCGTTGACCAGTGGCGTCAAACATGAAATCAATGTCCAACATGTCCCTACGGGAAACATTTCAGTCACCCCATGAATAACTTGTCATAGCTCAGCCACGGTGAAATCATGGGCATTTTGAAAGCTACGGGAGGATTAGCATGACATTGATACGTACCCGGTTCCCGGCGTTGTTCGCCTTCGCCTTTCTCTTAGCATTTGTCTGCCTGGCAGGCGCGGAAACGGCCCCGTCGTCCACTTGGGCGCAATGGCATGGTCCGAACAGGGATGCTAAGTCGCCCGAGACAGGGCTGCTCAAGTCCTGGCCGGAAGGCGGACCCGAGAAACTGTGGGTCGTCACCAATGGGCTCGGCTACGGCGAGTCCTCGGTGTCTATCTACGACGGGCTGATTTATGGTACGGGGCTCCAGCATGAGGGCGTCGAGTACAGCGAAGAAACGGGCAACATCTGGCTGACAGCGCTGGACATGGACGGCAAGGTCAAGTGGAGCAAGGACGTCGGGCCCGCCTACGTCGGCAATCACGTTTATCAGGGCGCGCG
>JAPKCZ010000716.1 GCA_028822745.1 Kiritimatiellia bacterium
TCATGGGCCACGGTGGGCCCATAGTCGTCCCAGCGCGATGTTAAAGTCACATTAGCAGCTCTCGGAATTGATGCGTCAACGGGATCTTCCTCGTAAGGGCCAAGTTGAACGTCATCGCCCCTCCGGACCGGGACCTTGGGTTTCTTTGAACACCCGCAAACAATACCAGGAGACGCACCAGAGTCAGTTTCCCTGGCCGGGGGCACACCCGGCTCAGGACTGCCACTCTCGTACGTCTGGCCCACCTGGCAACAGGGTTTCGACGAACTCCCAGAAACGATTCCATGATGCAAGGTCCGTTTCCCTGGCGGGGTGCAGCCCACGCTCAGGACGGCCACCTTCCCAGTCATGCTACAAGTGCCCGTGGAAGCCGGTTCCTTGACGTGTTGCGCACGTTCAAGATGGTACATTCCAGGACACACGTCGGCCATGCCTCTCAAGTCAGACATATGGGGATCAAGGGAATCGTCCGCGTGGAGAGCAGGGCAGCTCAGACACGGATACCCATCGACCTTGGTTGCCCCAGTACTCGTCGGCGAGTCGCAAACAACTTGACCAGATGAACCTGCAACGTGCCCGCCGTAGCGCATACACGGCTTCTGTCTGTCAATTGCCTGTTTCGAATCAGACTGTACCAATGAGTTGGTTTCCACGCCGCTGTCTTCACCAATAACGTGCCCGTAGAGCGGCAGTTCGTTGATGTCAAGACTCGCGAGTGTAGGCGCCGTCGATGCTCGACCGTCCTCCGGGAGCGCGCCAATAACCCTTATGTGACGATCCATCAAGATCTCTGCGAGGTGTTTCGTCAGCAGATCCGACGGATTGCGACTTCCATCAATCTTCTCAAAGTGGATTCGCTTCGTCGCGTGGGCTTCTTGCAACCACAGGCTCTGAGTCCTGATGTGGCGCAATTTGCCTACCCCCCTACGCTTGATAATGCCCAGTGCCGCACTAGCATCAGCGTAGACAGAAACCCCGAAGGGTATTCCAAGATCCTTTGCGCAGGCTTGAATGCCTAAGAGTTCGGCCGAGCAAGCGACCATCCCGTACGTCTCGGCCTCCGCCGAAGACAGGGCAATGGTGCGTTGCTGTCGAGACCAGCTCTTGATGGGATGTGAGCCAAGCATGACTACACCTCCACTCGTAGACTTGCGACTGTGGGCGCACCCAGCCCAGTCGGAGTCTGAGTATCCATCAAGCTGGCACGGTCGTCGCTGCCAATTGAAGATCAAAGCAAGACGCGGACGGTTAATCAAATAACGACCGATCTTACGCAAAATCCTCCAGTCGCACTTCCGAGGCGCGCACATAAGCCGGGCTGCTTCCTTGACCGCGAACTGCATGTCCGGGCGGTCAGGTCCAACGTAGTTCAATCGAGCGGCAACTCCACGGAAAAGTCGCGCTTCCTCGCCAATGAGCAAGGTCTCGTCGTCGTCGCTGGGATCGGCTTTGGGTGCAACGTTCGGCGTGGCGGACGGGCCCATGGCACTCAATTCAAGATCTCCTCCTCGGCCTTTACCCATGATATGGTTAACACAAGTAGAGGCGCGGCGCATGGAATGGGGTTCGTTTGTTTTGCTTCGACGTCTCGAAGGATCCGGCTTGTCCGAAGACGGGGCCGTCCCAGGCATGGATGACCCGCCCACGGGATTTGTTTCGGCAGTATGCTCTGCACTCAAGACACTAACATCAACTTCCTCATGCGAGCCCACTTCACTGTGTCGTCGTTTCTCCTCCTTGCTGCCCGGCAGCTTGCTCCCCTTGGCTCCGATGAGCCCGAGATCGCGAATGACG
>JAPKCZ010000717.1 GCA_028822745.1 Kiritimatiellia bacterium
ACCGTCCCACCGGCCCATGAAGATCCAGGTCCGGCCGGTTCTGGGGTCCACAACCGCGCTTGGGTTGTTCACGGAGTGTCCGCCGGCGTCCCAGATCACGACCTCCGGGCCCCAGGTCTTACCGCCATCCTCGCTGCGACGCACGACGGCATCGATGTCACCGATGTCCGCCCCGCCGATGCGACGCGCCTCGGCAAAGGCCAGGATCGTGCCCTTGGTGGTAACGGCCAGCGCCGGAATGCGATACCGCACCGCCTTGCCATACTCCGGCTTCTCGGACGGGGAGCCCCTGTAGATCTCTTCAATGGGCGCTGCGGACTTGAAGACCGTCTTCAGGTTGTCGGACAGCTTCTCCGCGACCAGCTTGATGCTCTGGATCTTGATGGTGGTATGCAACGCATCGAACCAGAGGTGGAGGTTCACGTCGGGATCGATCGGTTGCTCGTTGAGCTTCTTGTCGTCGTAGTAGCAGGAGAGCTTGCCGCCGACACGCTTCACAGCCATCGAGTGCAGGTTGCCGTCGAACGGACTCCTTTCGATGGGCAACTGGAAATCTTTGAGCGGCAGGGACATCCTCTTGTTGGTCAGCAAGATGGGGCTGCCGGGTTTCCAGAAATACAAGCGGGCTCGATCGCTGATGGTGATATTCGGTTGGCGCCAGCTCGGCCTGCCGACAGCGCAGGAGAAGACGACCCTGAACTCACAGTCTCCCAGGGCCGACCTAGCCGTTGTGAAGCGCGCCCGGTTCGGGCGGCCCAGGGCCTGTGGTGTAGAGACATAGAGGCCTTCGACGGTCTCTCCGCCACAACCGACGTGGTCCCTCGCGACCTCCGTGGCCGCGGGGGTCAGCGCCTCCTTGTTCAGCACGCCATCCTTGATGACCCACAGCTCCTCGGCGGTCGATTGGGCGGTGGCGACCCGCGCGTGCAAAAGTCCGCCAAGGAATACGAGCGCGAAGACAACCAGGCATTTCATGTCTATACCCTCTCTATGTATTAGTTGAACCCAGCCAACAGCCTATGCGAGGCCATGGGCGGGGGCAAGGAGAGGGTGGGGGTGAGGGGGGTATCCATTCAATACCCGCCACTGCTTTCGGCCCTGGACACCGACGCACCGAAGGGACAATGGCCAAAGACGCGTTGCACGCTGTTGTCGATGTGACCTGAGCAGATTAGCCACGCCGCTGCCAATGCACAAAAACGGTGGTTTAATGAGACGGGGCTCGATCGCGGTGTCCCCCCATCGGGCCCTCGGCAGGTTATAACTTTCTTCATCGTTGATACGGTGTTAAAGACTGTACATGAATCACGGCGATCCCGACTGATCGATGAAGCAACACTGTTGGAGATGAATATGGACACTCCCGTTCGAGGTCCCACCCGTCAGACCGAGACATCGCACACTGTCGAATACGAGGATTACGACAGCACGTCCGGTAGCTATGACCACACGCGAGTCCCGGTCGGTCTTCCGATCATCCTGGATTTTCTGGCCTCGACGCCGATTGCCTTGGGAGAGCAGACGATTCTGGACGCCGGCTGTGGGACGGGCAGTTGCCTGGCCGAGCTTCGCCGCCGAATCGGCAAGTTGCATGGCCGGGAATTGAACGCGGGCATGTGCCAGGTCGCCAGAAAACGATTCGCCACCGACCCGGACGTGCAGATCGATCAGGGTAGCATTACGGAATTTCCTTATGCGAATGAAACATTCGACGGAGTAATCTGCAACCAGGTTCTTCACCATCTCGATCACGGAGAGAGCGACGATGCCCACGCCGCTGCTTTCCCCAACG
>JAPKCZ010000718.1 GCA_028822745.1 Kiritimatiellia bacterium
AAGTTTGAATCGCGTAAGGGACAAGAGTCACTGTCGGGCATGATTTCTCCTTTCTCGCGCTTGTCTGCACGAGCATGTCTTTTCAACCACGCACTGCACGAATTGCGCGGGCGTGAGCGATCACCGTCGCGAGTCAGGCTCACGACGTCTTTCAAGCGGACGAGCGAAATCACGCGCGTCGACGCGGTATTAAAACGGTGCGGGGGAAGTATTGCGAAACTACGGCGAAACTACGACGCGCACCATCCTGCCTGCTGGCGGGACGGCGGCTAAAAGAGGCGGGCGTCCTGTCGGTCAGGCAGACAAACTGTTCGAAGATCGACTACTGCTACTGTCCAAGGCATCGGCCCCTTAGTGAGAACGGACGAATAGTAATTGCCGTGAAAGTCGCTGTCAACCCGCAAAACATCATTTTGGAACGCTCGTTAGTCGAAAAGAATCGGAGTCAGAAAAGTGAAAATTCAACGGTCTTTTTGCTGATTGGCACGACCGTTAGAAAAAGCGCCTAACGCGTACCGTCAACCCGTCATGTCGAGCTATGGATGTGAATCGCAAACCGGCATATCATTCGGCATCCTTATCTTGAGGCTCATTGGAATCGATGCTCACTCCAGCATCGCAGCCTCAGTGGCCCGCGCCAGTCACCAGTTGCAACGGCGTTTCAATGACTCGCGACAAGTCACTTTCCTTTCGCTGTTCGGTCACTGCCTTCAACGCCACGTCGACACCGAATACAGCTTGCCGATCGGCAAACTGATTCATGGTCGCGAGTACGCGGCCGTCGGCGAGCAAGGGTTTAATCGCATCGCTGTCGTTATACCCGGTGACATAAACACCGCCGGTTCTCCCCGCATCGCGAACAGCATCCACCGCACCCATGGCCATATTGTCGTTACCGCACATCAGCGCCCGGATCTGTGGATAGTCTCCCAACATCTTCGCCGCGACGTCCCGCCCCTTCGCATAATCCCAGTCACCGGACTGTATGGCGACGATCTTCATGCCGGCCTCGCTCATTGCGTCCTTGCTGCCAGCCGTGCGTTGCTGCGCATTGCGATCGGCGGAGCTCCCTTCGATGATCCCGACCTGATCCCCCGCCTTGAGCCGCTGCGCAAGATAATCGCCCAACTGCTTTGCGCCCTTGCGGTTGTTCGGGCCGACAAAAGGCACGGAGATGTGAGCGGCATCCTGCAGCGCGTCGTCAAGCGGGTTGTCGATGGTAATCATGATGATGCCCGCCTTGATGCCCCGCGCCACGACCGCTGTCAACGCCTTCGAGTCAGTCGGCGCGATGACGATCGCATTCATCCTCGCTTTGATCAGCTCGTCGACCATTCGGACCTGTACGGCCGTATCGCCCTCCGTGGCCGTTCCCCGAATGGTTAAAGCGAACTGCGACGCGTAGTGCTTCTGATAATTCTGCGCGGCGTTCACCATCGCGACCGTGAATGGATCGGACATCGACTTCAACACAAGGGCAATCTTCAGCTTGCCGCCCTGCATTGCATCGACACGAACCGTACCTGTCAGGCCTGCCGCGGCCAGCGTGGCGGCAACCAGCAAGCGGCGGCGCATCCTCTGTGTCATTGAGTTTCTCTCCTTGGACACACACGGACGGCTGTTTGCATCGCGTCCGCCCATAAAACGGCTCAAACTGCCGCCAACGCTGCTGTGTCCCGATCGCCCGCTTCCGCTAGCGGCCGTAAAACGGCAGCGATGTTGTCGAACAACGGCCGGCTGCCAATGTCCTCGCTCAGGCAATGCGCTTTTAACGCTACCACCTTCGCCGCG
>JAPKCZ010000719.1 GCA_028822745.1 Kiritimatiellia bacterium
CACGTGGGTGTCGGGTGGCGAGGGGATATAGCCATTGTCGGCACGGCCTTCAAGGTAAACCAGGCCGGCGTAGCGGCCGTTCTCTGCCGCGCCTGTGCGGCCCGCCATCACGTTGGTGTCGACATAGACTGGGTAAACCGGATCCGGCACAGCGACGATTGTTGAACTGGCGAAGATCTCCTGGAAATTTCCCGAATCGCACTTTGCACCATCACTGACGAAGATTTCGTCTGCCTGAATGTCGGCGCCCCGCGCCTGAAAATCATGTTTCGCAATGGCTTCGCGCAAAAAGTCGTAACCCTGTTCTGGGCCGTAACCTCGGAAGGTGTCGGCCTTGGCGAGGTCGGCCACGCCCTTCTGAAAGGCGTCGACAATGGCGGGTGCCAGCGGCTGTGTCACATCGCCGATGCCCAGCTTGATCAGCGGACTGTCGGGATTTGCTTCGGAAAACGCGTTGACACGTTTCGCGATGTCAGAGAACAGGTAGGACGCTTCGAGTTTTTGGAAATTACTGTTGATGAGTGACATGTTTGCTTCCCTGTATCGTTTTACGTGTTAGCGCTCTAGTCTACTTTTGCAGCTGACCGCTTTTTCCGACGGCGATCGGCCTCGCTGAGTAGACGTTTCCGTACGCGCATGCTTTTTGGTGTCACCTCGACCAACTCATCCTCAGCGACAAATTCGAGTGCTTCTTCAAGGCTCAAGCGCCGTGGGGGGGCGATTGACGCGTTCTTATCCGTTCCCGAGGCACGCATATTGGTGAGCTGCTTACCTTTTTGAATGTTGATGACCAAATCGCCGTCACGGCAATGTTCGCCCACAATCATGCCTTCGTAGGCCATGTCGCCCGGATCGACAAAAAACACGCCGCGCGATTGCAAATTGTCGATCGCGAAGGCAATGGCTTTGCCCTGTTCCATGCTGATCAAAACACCGTTGCTGCGGTGTAAAATGCTGCCGCGCAAGGGCTCATAGCGCAGGAATCGGTGGCCCATGATCGCGTCGCCTGAAGATAGCGTCGTGACTTTGGTGCGGAGCCCGATGAGGCCACGCGTTGGAATTTCAAACTCAATCAGGTTCCGCTCACCATGGATTTCCATGTTGCGCATTTCGCCACGGCGCGTGCCGATCAGCTCAATAATCTTACCTGCAGAGGGCTCGGGGGTATCAATGGTCAGGGCTTCGACAGGTTCATGTTTCTTGCCGTCGATTTCCTTAATGATCACGTGGGGTTGCGAAACGGTCATTTCGTAGCCTTCGCGACGCATGGTTTCCCATAGCACCGCCAGATGAAGAACGCCACGTCCGCTGACCTCAAAGGATTCGCCGCCGCACTCTTCAACACGTAACGCGGGATCGCGTTCCGCTTCTTTCAGGAGGCGTTCTCGGAGGTGCCTGCTGCTGCTGAATGAACTTTCCTGGCCGGCAAAGGGGCCGTCATTGACGCGTACGATCATCGACAGTGTGGGTTCGTCGAGTTTGATGAGTGGCAGGCGGTCTAGGTTGTCGACGCAGGCCAGTGTGTCGCCAATGTCGATGTCGGTCATGCCAGCAACCGCGCAGAGGTCGCCGCACGCGACTTCTTCCGTTTCAACGCGTTTGAGGCCTTCGAAGGTATAGAGCTGCTTGATCGTGCCCGGGGAGTCGCCACCTGCCTGGTGGAGCAGGGTGTAGTTGCCATCTCGCTTCAGCGATCCGCGGTATACACGTCCGATACCGATACGACCGACGAAATCATTGTAATCCAATGTGGCGACTTGCATCTGCGTGGGGCCTTCGCGCATTGGG
>JAPKCZ010000720.1 GCA_028822745.1 Kiritimatiellia bacterium
GCGGATTTAAGACTTGGATGTTGGCTCATCTCACCATCCTCCATTTGGGCTATTCACGTAAAGGCAGGAAGCCCGCGTGGAAACGTGGTTAAACGCGAGAAATTCCAATGACAATAAGCCGGAGATACTAAGCAGCCCCTCTCTTTATGTCAAACCTCTATTCGTGCCATTAAATCATTCCCCGTGGCCAGATTTTTCGTTTTTCCGCGGTTATCTGTAGTAACATAGAGATGTGTGAAGACATCGACTACGGAAATTCCCTGAAAGAAGCGTATACTCCTATAAATAGAGTTGAGATAATCCACCGTGGAGTCCTTGAGCATGGCGCTGCAGATGTGGCTATCATCAGCGGGCAGAAATACGAACAATCGGCAGCCCCTAGGGGAACGCTCATCGGGGCTGCACGCTTTCCATTGGGCGAACCCGAATGACACTTAGAACCAAAACACTGTGTATCGTGACGGGCAGCTTGCTGACCTTCTTGCTCGCGGTCCTACTTCTTTTCCGATTTAGCGTTTTCAACACATTTCGACAGCTTGAACGTGACGTATCAACGTTTCAAACCCAATCCGTCCGTGATGCCATGCTAGGCGAAATCGCCTCACTGAACGCATTGGCGCGTGAGTGGTGTCTCCGTCGCGAATTGCAGACTGATCAGCAACGTGCGTCGCAGCCCCAGGACACAAGGGACGCGGCCAACACGGCACTCAGTTTAAAAACGAATCGACTGGACCTTGTCGCCGTTTTGGACGCACAAGGGACGCTTCTTTTCGGAGACGCAAACGATGGTGTCGCGGCGTCAACCGAAACGCAGCCTGGCAGCAGTCGCGAAGATCGAATCAAGACGTTTGCCGCAGCATGCCAGAAACACAGCCTTACAGAAGCGACCGCTGGCCTCGCGCTACTAGGACCTGACACACCGGTTCTGATGGCAATACAGCCCGTGCATGGCGAGAACAACCATGCCATCGAATGGCTCTTTCTTGCCCGCACGATGGTCAAGTCAGATACATACGCCGGAGCGACCCAGAAGCATTTCGCCCTTACACTGTCCAACCGAACCAATACCGTAAAAGCAATTCAATCAGATAACGATACGACTATCCAATCTGTCATTCCAAGTGGTTACGATATTGTTACGGGTCGAATGCCTTTCACCGACACACTCACAGGGAATACCCTTCTGCTGGTACTCGACATGCCACGTTCTGTTTACGCCAAAGGCGTGCTCCACTCTGTTGTGATGAGCATCTCACTTGTTTCAATTGGCCTAATTTTTGTTGTTTTCACGCTCTGGATGCTGAACCGACACGTGCTTTCACGACTCACATCGTCTATACGCCACCTACGGAGCGGGTTGCATGCCCTCGCACTGGACGCTGACTTGGAGCGTGCCCTCGACACGCCAACAAACGACGAGTTCGGAGCGCTCGCAGAGGCGATCAACAACCTGCTTTCGGCGCTACGAGAAGCGCACATCACATCGAGATACCAACAAGATCAACTTCAACAGTCCGAAAAGCTAGCGTCACTGGGAACGCTTGTTTCGGGTGTCGCGCACGAAATAAACACGCCCAACAACTACATCAACCTGAACGCCGAAATGCTTGAGCGTCGTATCGAAAGCATCTTTTCCCTGCTCGACAACTACGTGGATGATCATGGTGATATCACGATCGGTCATCTGCCGTACCCGGACGCTAAGAATAAGATCTTGGGCATGATTCGCGCCGTGCGCGACGGGGGCAAGGCCATTGAACGGATTGTCCGGGACCTGAAAGTGTT
>JAPKCZ010000721.1 GCA_028822745.1 Kiritimatiellia bacterium
GCATTACCACTGGCCCGAGCCGCCAAAGGAAACGCCTGTTCAATACTGACGCCACCCTGCAACAGGACGGCCATGGTTTTACAGAATCGTAAGTTGACCAAGAGTTCTGTGCCCTTCCGAACAATAGGCCAACGGAAGCGCTGCCGGTCAAAAGCGACACGAAATGTTTCATTGCGCCGATACTGCGTTGTGACAATGGCGACGGCGGCAACAAGCAGCCCTAGAAGCACCGGGCCAATTCGCAGAGACAGGCGCCCCAGCGTCATCGCGATCTGTGTGATCGCAGGCATATCCGCGTTTCCTGTCTGCAGAAGCAATTCTGCTTTCGGAACCAAAAAGATCAACATGACCGTAGCAACGAGAACACCGGTGATGCCAACGAAAATGGGATAAATAAGCGCCGATCGAACGCGCTCGCGTGAGGACACCTGATCATCTAAAAAATCAGAAACGTTCTCAAGAAGCTCAGCAAGCCCAGCCGTCGCTTCGGCAGCTTCAATAACCGCCAATTCATAGGCAGACACAGATACGGAGCCTTCGCGCAGCGCACGCGCCAATGTGGACCCTTCGCGAACGCGATCCCGTACACCCGCGAGGACAGATGCGTATAGCGCACTATCTGGAGAAGCGATCAGAATTTCCAAAGCGCGTGTTAAGGGAACGCCTGCCTTCAATAGCGCACTCAACTCGCGAAAAACAATAGAACGTGACTCCGTGCTGAAACGCGCTTTGTGGCCTGTGGGCGTGAGTTTGTCGGCAAGGACGCCACGCGACGCTAACGCCTCGCGAGCAGCCTTGGCACTAAGTGCCTCGACAAAGCCTCGGGCACTTGTGCCCGACACATCGTAGCCCCTGTATTGATAGGTTTTCACAGCACCCTCTCGCGTTGGGGCGTCGCGCCCTGCCCGCTGAACAAATTACGAAACATCGTACGCAACGGTCGCAAGCACTTCTTCCAGCGAGGTCTCGCCCTGCATGGCCCTCTGCAAGCCATCCTGAACCATGCTACGCATTCCCCGACGCTCGGCAAGGCTCTGCAGTTCGGCGACAGAAACAGAACCGTCGTGAATAGCGCGTGCCTCTTCACGTCCAAACTGCATTAGTTCGA
The DNA here is from genome assembly GCA_028822745.1 of Kiritimatiellia bacterium. Taxonomy (GTDB): domain Bacteria; phylum Verrucomicrobiota; class Kiritimatiellia; order UBA8416; family JAIOPI01; genus JAPKCZ01. The sequence goes on from JAPKCZ010000721.1 coordinate 1,109, forward strand.
AAATGCCCTGACGTCCAGAATACCCTTCAAGGCATTGCGTGCAGCCAACCGCATGGGAACGGCGTTCCACATAGGCATTCACCCCGTGTGAATCAAACACGGCGCGGTCGTGGTCTGTGAGCGGACGCGAGACGCGGCATTCCTTGCAGAGCGAACGAACCAACCGCTGCGCGAGCACACTTCTCAAACAGGAAGCGAGCAAGAATGGTTCAATGCCCATGTCGCAAAGACGGAGGACGGCACTCGGAGCATCATTTGTATGCAACGTCGTGAAAACAAGGTGGCCCGTGAGCGCAGCGCGTATCGAAATCTCAGCCGTTTCCGCATCACGCGTTTCACCCACAAGGATGACATCCGGATCCTGTCTTAGAATGTGACGGAGACCGTTCGCGAACGTAAGTCCAATTTTTGGGCGCACTTGAATCTGCCCAATGTCGGCGAGCTGATACTCGATAGGCTCTTCAATCGTCAGAATATTTCGCCGTTTAGCATCAAGCATCGCTAGCGCGGCGTACAACGACGTTGTTTTACCGGAACCCGTAGGTCCGCTCACCACAATGAGTCCATTTGGATTTTGTACGAGTACCTCGAATGCATCGCGCATGGCCTCGCCCATGCCAAGTGTTTCCAAGTTCAACTGAACTAAATTGGCATTCAAAAGACGCAAGACAACGCG
>JAPKCZ010000722.1 GCA_028822745.1 Kiritimatiellia bacterium
ATTTCCAGATGAACGGCAAGCCGATGCGCTACCATACCTCGTTCATCGTGCGGCGTCCTGAGTCCAAGCCGAAGGCACCCCTCCTGGTGCTCGTTTCGTCAAACACGTGGCTGGCTTACAATTCGACTCCGTTCCCGGTCAACCATGGGCCGGGCTTGATCAACATGGGCACGGGAGGATTGGCCAACAGCCACCCGGGCGCCCCCAGATACAGCTGCTACAGTGATCACCACAACGGCCAGCCAACCTACAAGATTGGCATGAAAGTACCCTGGCCGGCTGCGGGGCCAAACAAGACCTACATAGGTGGAGGATACAGTCATCTTTTGCGCGGTGAGCGCTTCCTGCACCTGTGGCTGGACAAGCATGGCTACGAATACGACGTCATCACCGACCACGATCTGGACCGGAATCCTGAAGTGTTGAATGGTTACAAAGCTGTCTGCATTAACGGGCACAGCGAATACTGGTCAACGCGCGCCTACGACGGACTCGACAACTACCTGAAAGCCGGTGGCGCGGCGGTGGTGATGTCCGGCAACACCATGTTCTGGCGGGTGAGCTTCGACGAGACCGGCGAGGTCATGGAGTGCCGCAAGTTCGGCAAGAGCATCGGTGGTCGGGCGCACGCCAAAGTCGGCGAGCTCTACCACAGCCACGATTTCAAGCGCGGCAGCCTGATGCGCTTTTGCGGTTACCCCGCATGGAAGCTCGTCGGCTTGACCTGCATCGGATGGGGAGGTGGAAACTTCAAACCCTACCAGGCCGATCTACCGGATCACTTCCTGTTTAACGAGCCCCACAAGGTCGAGTTGAAAAAGGGAGAGGCGTTCGGGTTCGCCACCAAGGCGATGGGCGCGGTCGGCCACGAGTACGATGTGCGGCTCTCAACCTTGCTGAAAGCGACCGGCAACCCGGCCCTGAAAGGCCTGGTCGAGCCGAAGGGAATCGTCACCATCGCCAGCAGCCAGGACAAGCGAAACATTCTTGATTTCAATGCAGAAGGCCACAGGCAGCGTATCGGAGGTGAGCAAACCATTGCGGAGATCATCTATTGGGAACGCCCTGAGGGTGGGCGGGTTTTTCATACCGGCTCAATTGCAACCGCATGGGCCATGTATCATGACGAATCCCTGAGCCAACTGGTAAAGAACGTCCTGCATCACTTCAAGGTGACGCCGAAGAAAAACCCTTAGAGTCATCTGAGGGTTTGTTCACGCCGTCTACGAAAAAAACAACAATGAGCCCATACCATCAAACAAGAATGAACCTATGCCATATGACCCGATTAATTCTTCTTTCACTCGCCTCGGCGTGTCTGTCCCTCTCAGTCCATGCCGCCAAGCCGCTGAAGGTTTACCTGCTGGTCGGCCAATCAAACATGCAGGGGCATGCGGCAGAGCGAACGTTGCAGCACCTGGGGATGGATCCGAAAACGGCTCCGTTGTTGAAGGCGATCCAGAATGCCGATGGCTCGGCCAAGGCGCATGATGAGATTTGGATTTCATCAATAGAGACCTCGGAGGAGTCCGGTGTGAAGGAGGGGAAACTCACCGTGGGTTATGGTGCGGGTGGCCGCGATCCCAAGATCGGGCCGGAATTGACCTTTGGCATCACCATGCAAAAGCATGTCGGCGAGCCAATTCTTTTGATCAAAACCTCGTGGGGCGGCAAGTCTTTGAACACGGATTTTCGGCCGCCCAGTGCGGGCCCCTATGTTTTCAACGAGCAGCAAATCGAGAACTTCAAGAAGCGCGAAAAGAACCTTGCCGAGGTGCGCC
>JAPKCZ010000723.1 GCA_028822745.1 Kiritimatiellia bacterium
AACGCCTTATTTTCTCGCAGACATTCTCAAATAAAAAAACGACCGACGGGGGGAAGCATCAACGCGATGGGATACAACGCTTCGACGGCACGGGTCTGGTGACGCAAGGCCCGATATGCGCCCATGAGGCCATTCGGATCCTCCACACTCTGCGCCAGACCGTCGCACGCAAGACAGACCTCGTCGACCACTTTTTCGAGGTGAACCGCAAACTGGGCCAGATGATCCGGCAGAGCCACACTTTTGAACACGTCCATACCTTCACGAACCGGCACCACCGCTTGGCTCGCTGCGACCGCGAGCGACGCAACATTGGGCGGGTGCAAGTGACGGCTCACATACGCTAGCGTTTCCAACGCGGCAAGCACCGGCGGGACCACGGCCGTGATCGCGTCAAGAAGTCTGTCGGTATCGATTTCTTCCATGTGCTCAACTATGGCGTTTTGGAGTACTCTGATGCAACGCTCCCTGCGATAAGGCACCACGTCATGCAACTTAGATGGTCCCACGCTTTCGTTCACGTCACCGATATGGAAGCAATGGTCGATTTCTACACGAACGTTCTCGGTTTTGAGGTCACAGATCGAGGCGATGTTGGCGGGAACGAATTTGTCTTTTTAAGCCAGGTCGAGACCGACCATCATCAGTTGGGCTTCTCCGCAACACGAGAACAGAGCGGTCGCAGCAACAACGTCGCTCATTTCGCCTTTCGAGTCGACGATCTCGATACTGTGAAGACGATGCACCAGGTGCTTACTAAGGACGACCGCGTCTCCAATATTATGCCCATCACGCACGGTAATGCCTGGTCGGTGTCTTTCAATGATCCAGAAGACAACGGCATCGAAATTTTTTGCGATACCCCGTGGCACGTGGCCCAGCCACAGGGGGGTCCCTGGGATCCAACCATGGCGACCGACGATATCGTCAACGCCACTCAAACGGCGTTCGAGGGCGCGTCCGAATTCGGGCCCATCAACGATTATTACGAGGAACGCTCGTCGCATCTGACGCGGCGCGAAGGGGGTCAACCGTGAGCGAGGCCGCTGAATTCAACCGCGCAGAAGAGAATGTCGGCAATATCCTCAACATGGAGCATGTCAATCTGACCGTTCCTGATCAACAGTTAGCGGCTCTTTTTTACGTTTCCGGCCTTGGCTTTACGCGTGACCCCTATATCGATTTTGGCACCTTTAATATGTGGATCAACGCGGGCGGACAGCAATTCCATCTACCAAAAAACAATGCCCAAAAATTTCGCGGACACATCGTTGTGGTCGTCCCGGATCTGGAGGATTTGAAACGCCGCTTTAAATTCATCGACAAGCCAATGCAAGGTTCGGAGTTCACTTGGGAGGAGAAAAAAGATTACATTGCAGTCACCTGTCCATGGGGAAACCAAATCCATGTCTATGGACCCGGCCAACACGGCGATATGAGCCTCGGCATTCCCTTGGCCGTAATGGACGTTCCACCCGGAACCACCGCCGGGATCGCTCGCTTTTATCGCGAAGTCCTGGAGACACCCGCCGAACAAATCGAAGACAACGAAGGTGCACGCGCAGTCGTTTCGATGGGTACGGATCAGCAGTTTGTCTTTGACGAGACCGACGAGGAAATCGCCGAATACGATGGGCATCACATCGCTATTTATGTGTCGAATTTCTCGAAACCCCATACCTACTTGGCTGAGAACGGGTTGATTACCGAAGAATCCGATCAGCACCAGTACCGATTCCAACGGATCGTCGACCCGAACAACGGGGAATTCCTCACAGAA
>JAPKCZ010000068.1 GCA_028822745.1 Kiritimatiellia bacterium
CAAATTCCGTGCGCACGGTTGGTTCCACCGTGGCCGCCGGGCTCCCATCTGCGCCCTGCCTATAGTTGTCGCCCGATTTCTCCTCGCGCTCGGCGCCTGCATGGGCGACTGAATCACTCATCACACTCAAGGACGCCGCCATTGGCGCCGCACTCATCTCGAGCATCATATCGCCACGGATCCCTGAGCTACGGTTTGAACGCATGGCCTTGCTTCCTCCCAGGCCCCCGCCAATAGCGTTAAAACCGTTAACGTCGTCACCGAACACCGTGTTTCCAAACGCCCCGAGGGCACCCATCGTCGCCTCTTTAGGCAGGCCCCTGTTCTGAAAAACGCGAGAAAGCGAGGACTGCAAGCTGACGCGATGCGTGCGCCGCCATTTCCAGAAAAATTCACGAATTTCCGGCACATTTGAACCGCCCGAAATATACTCATCGGATTTGTCGTAAACGCTGACCGCACAGGCTCCTGATGATGGTTTGCCTTCATGATCGGTGATCTTGATTTTGACCGTGGCGTCCTCCCCGGGCGCATAGCGGTTTGTGGAGGCAACCACCTCAACGTTCAGCACCCGCTTCTCGGGCGGCACAATAATTTCCCGGATTTCGGTATGCACCTTGCCGTCGCTCACGGTAAGTGCTTCGACAAAGAAGTTCGGCATATCGCGTTTGGTCACGCGCAGCGGGGTCGTCATACTTTTTCCATCGAGACGCAGCACGCGCGGGTCCTTACAGATTCCATTGGCGGCACGGTCAAACAGCAACACAACGCCGCCTTCGCGCGACCGATTGATCTTCAACTGCACGGCATCACCCGGCGCGTACTCGCGCTTGTCGGTGATGAGCTCGAGCGCGTTAAACCGATAACCGCGACCGTCGTCCTGATTGCCTACAACAGTGAAGACATAACCGCCTTCAATCTCATGTTTGGCTGCATCCGTGACCGTAAAAGAAAGCCGATACTGACCGCTTTTGTCGGCACTGAGCTGCTGACGCGCCTGCCCCTCTTGGTTCGTCGGCAGATCCCATTTCTCGACAAGCGTCTCGCTGGGCGTACCGTCGCGATCATACGTCACACGAAACAGGCGCAAGCGCCCATCACCCGCAACCGGTTTCTGGTCCAGCGTTTGCGCAGAAAAATTCGCCAGCACCGTGTCGCCTACCCGATAGTGTCCGCGATCCACCCATACGTAGACCTTGAACGGACGACGGGCGACGAGCACCGACCCACGACCGGTAATGGTACGTCGCGACGCGTCAACCACTTCGGCCGTGATCTCATAGCGATGATCCTGATCCCCATGCATGGCCTTAGCCGGCCCGGTGTCGAACGTGATGCTCACGGTGCCATCCGCGCCAATCTCGACCTCCTGCTCGGCAACGATTTCCGGCTGAACAGGCTGGCGGGGCTGCCACCAAGGCCAAGGCGCCCTACAGCCCCACTGATGCCAGCCTGGATACCATTCACAATCGTAGGCAAACCACCAATAGCCCGGATTGTAGAACCAGTCCCAGCGGCCAACGGGATACCACTGCGCCGAATGGGCCTGACGCTTCACTTTGTAGGTCACCTTGGCGTCCGTGACAGGTGCGCCAAAATAGTAGCGCGCATTGATCGTCGCCGTGACCTTCTCGCCCAAAGCAACAGGTTCAGACGGGGCGTCGATGCTGACTTGGAATTCTGGCTTCTTGTATTCCTCAACACGAAAGGTTGCCTGCGCGTTGCCATAGTTAACAATCTCAAATCGATAAACGCCGAGAGCAGCGCCATCTGGCAGAAGATAGTCACTATTGATGCCACCGTACGCGTCCGCGTTCAGAGAGACTTCCGCAACTTTCTCATTCTGCGGGTTGTAGAGACGCGCTGTAACGGTCGCGTTGGCGAACTGAGAGACGTCGTCCTGATCATACTGCGCGCGTCGCAGCCAGACCTTGTAATTCACGGTTTGTGCGGGTCGATAGACCGGCCGGTCTGTGACCACGTAAGGCTTCACTTGGTTGTAGGCGTGATCGTAATAGTTCCCGTACCAGGCGCCCATGAATCCGTGGTAGGCAAACCGCTCTCCCTGACGGGCGGTGATCATCCACGAAAGACGATTATTTTCTTTAAACGAGTCCCCTTCCGGCTGCCACAATCCGTTGCGATCGCTTTTGCGCTCGAAAGACTCTGTATCAATCGTGTATCGCCGACCAAAATGCAATTTGGGATCTACGTAGCGTTGCTGATATCCGAAAAAGGAGAGCTCCGCATCAGGAATGGGTGCACCCGTGCGCGCATCGGCGACAAACACCAAAGTGCTCTTATCGAGTGGTTTACGTACGATCACCGTATCGCTGAGCCAGATAATGATGTGGCTCGTGTTGCCACCTTTGATACGCGCCGTAAGAAAATAGGCTCCGGCGTCTTGCAGCGGTGTTGCCACGGTCAAGCGACGGTCGAAATGCGACGCACGCGGTTTCAGCGGCAAATCCCACTTCGCAACCCGGCCCTTGAGATACTTTCGTTGGTTTTTTTCGAGTAAGCGGTACCCAATGTCGCCGATGTTGATCCGATGATGATCAAGCTTACGTGGGTTCGACTTCAGATACGCGCGAACATCACGCAAGAGGGCTTCAACGTCGATTGCCTCTGCTTTGAAGGCTACTTCCTTGCCGTTGCGAAATTGAAAATCTACCGTTGCCCCTTTGCCGGCCGGCTGACTGACCACGGGTTCAAAGCGCGCCCACGGTTTAATGATTTGGTCGAGCGCTTTCTTAAACTGGTCCTTGTGACCAGGACCGTGTGCATCAACAATTTGGCGGCGGCATGCGGCGGCTGCCGGGTACTGACGTCGATTTTCATAAATCGTGGCCAACTTTTGAAGCAGGTTCAGTTGATTCCCGTCACCGAGCAGTGCTTTGTAATGCGCGATGTAATTGTAGTCGTCCGGCAGATTGAAGCGTTTTACACCTGAGGCAAGGCGCGCGATGGTCTCTGCGTCACGTAGGGTATGGACGGCATAGGGGCCCGATGTGCCTTCGTCGTCGTCTGCATCGCCAGAATCGAAAAACCGCCCATAGCTGGCCATGGTCTGTACACCGAATTCTTGATACGCAAAATCGGCGAGGTTTCGCCTGACCGAGCGTGCACCGCTTTCACTAGCTTGCCGTACTTCTTCGAGTAGCCAGCGCCAACGTTCACCGTCTGTACGGGCGGCATCGAACGAGGTTGGGACCGTATGAAACACGGGCTCGCCATCCGCATGACTTGGCGCACCCCGTGTTCGGCCGTGGCCGGGAAAGTAATGTCCATCATCGTAATCTGGGACGTCGTCGAAATCGGTCATATACAGAAGGCGCCAGCTCTGATGATACCCACCCACGTAGCGAAACATATGAGCGAAGCTCTGACATTCTTGAATGTACTCGCGAGGCGTCGCATGCTCACGCGCCAGGGCATGTGCCCGATGTTTGAGCGACAGAGCGACATGACGGTCACGCAGATAGGAGTTTTTTGCTTTGCCGCCTCCGCGGTGCTGGCCGCGCTGGTATTCACCCGCGATCATGTACCCATAGTGCTGCGAACTGTTCAGTATCGACGCTGTCGTGGAGAGCATGCGCCAATCGTTCGAATGCACGCTCACCACAGTGGCGACGAAGGTATCAAGTTCACTGATCCGATTCAGTCGATTGAGACAGTTATGCACGCCGTGGAGCGCTTGAACGACTTGCGGATTCGAATCAACCGGTTGATCAAGGGCCTGTTTATACACGTCCAGCGCTTCGGCCCAATTGCCTTCGTTGGCGAGCACGCCCCCGCGCGTGGTCAGATCGACCGCTTTTGCATGAGACCGGTCCCCTGCAACGGCATCACACGCGATCAAACAGAAGATAAAAGCGAATAACCGCGAGAACTGCCTTATGACACACATACGCTACACCCTTGTTTAAGCTCAAATACCAATCAAGAAACACCATGAAGTGGTGATCTGCCTAGCTTAGACTCGCACGTGGATCAGAAAGTTCCTTCTAAATCAGAAAACGACTCAATAAATGAGCGTATCGCCTGGTTTTGCCTCCGCTACGAAGCGTACTGGCATAAACCAGACCCGTACGCCGATCCACCAACTGGCGAAATGCCAGCTGATCCCCGTTTTCGGCATACTTTCTTAATAAATCCTGCTCACGCATACGCTCGTAACGTCCTTTCGCACACAATGGCCTCGATACATATACTTATGGCCACAGAATCCCGAAAAGTGACATAAAAAATGATCGTACCGTTCAGAACACAGATTCTGGGCATGTTTGTGGATGAAAACGTCACGGGCGCATCTGCGTTTTGGTGCAAATCCCTGGGGAAAACACCAGAAGCATTCATATTTATGAACATTTCGTCATCGTCATCCTGCTCGTAATCCTAATCGATTAGGATTAGGAGCAGGATGACGAGGGATGAATTGATCAGTACACGTTTCGTATGTCTTTCTGCACCACATTGCAGATGCGCCCAAACGTCACGACTCTACTCCTTATAGGTTGACCATATTAGGCCTCAGTGTATACTCCCTGCTTTATTTTTGAGAGCTCGGCACATTTGGGTATAGCACTGCGGTTAAGCGAATTGGCGCAGATGAAACGCTTGAATGCTGGCCCAGAGTAGACAATTTTGAGAATCGGCGAGATATCCGCCCTTTGCGTGTCACCGTTTGCATCATTAAGGCCAAGGCCCTAAATAGAAAGCAGGAGTCAAAACACCATGGCCGAACAACTTCAAGGGCTCTTGGATCGCATCCAGCGTGATGGCGTCGATAAAGCCAAAGCAGAAGCCGAAACAATTATTGCCGATGCACGCATCAAAGCCGCCGACCTCATTGCTGACGCTGAAGCCAAAGCAGCAACACTTCGTCAGGCCGCGGAGCGCGATGGCGAAACGTTTGCAGAACGTGGCGAAAAGGCATTGGCGCAAGCAGCACGTGACGTTTTGTTGTCCCTGGGTGAATCCATCAACCAGACCGTCCACACGCTCGTCCGTCAGGATGTCGGCGAGGCGCTGGCCCCAGAAGCACTCGGCCAGATCATTGCTGATATCGCACAAGCCTATGCACGCGAAGGTGACGCCGCACGCGACATTTCAATCATCGTTCCCGAAGGGACGCAGAAAGAAATTTTGAACCATGTTAAAGCTCGCCTGACCGGTGCCGCTGCAAAAGGCCTCGAGGTTGTTGGCGATGGGCGTGTCACAGGTGGCTTCAAGATTTCACTTCGCGACGAGAACGTGGAACACGATTTCACACAAGAGGCAATCACGCAGGCGCTAAGTCAATTGTTGCGTCCGCATATTGCCGGTATCCTTCAACAAGCATCAGCCAACGCCTAAGCAGAGTCCCCTGCATGAGCTACTATTATTTTGCTGCGAGCCTACCATCGCTGAAGATAGACGGCGCCTTGCCGATGTCGGTGGCCAATTTTCAAGACATGTGTCAGGCGCACCTCGCACCGCGTCACCGTTGCGCCATGCAGGCACTGCTTTCCGACGAAACAGAGGCCGTCCACCCGTTTGTTCACGCCTGGCGGATACTGGACGCACAGATTCGCAATGCCGTCGCACGCTATCGCGCAACCAAACGTCACATCGAGCCAGCCACCGTCGTACGCCAGGGCATTCCGTTTGAAGGCCTGGCCGAAAAGGCGGTTACGGAAGCATTCGCACTTACCGACCCACTGCAACGCGAATTGGCCATCGACCGTTTTCGCTGGGATCAACTTGGACGCCTAGCAGGGTTCGACATGTTCTCGTTCGAATCCATTCTGGCCTATGGCCTGCGCTTGAAAATCGTCGAACGCTGGGCATCCCTCAGCGAAGAACGCGGCCGCACGCGCGCTGAAGACCTTATTGAACAACGATCGAAGAGCGATGCATGAACACATCGCGCTTGAAGCCTTATTTGAGAAACTAAGGTGCATGTGAAAGCCCGTGAAACGTCACGGAGCACACAAGCACATACAGACGGAACGGACTATGAGCACAGGAACGATCACCGGCGTTAACGGCAACATGATCACGGTTCGCTTTGACGGCGCAGTCGCGCAGAACGAAGTGGGCTATGCGGTTTTGAATGACCTGCGTTTGATGTGCGAGGTCGTCCGTATTCGTGGCGATCAGGCTGACATGCAAGTGTTTGAGGACACCGCCGATCTGGCGATCCATGGCAAAGTCGATTTCACAGGCGAACTGCTCTCTGTTGAACTCGGCCCGGGTCTCTTGACTCAGGTTTTCGACGGTTTGCAGAACCCGTTGCCTCAGCTGGCTGAAAAATGCGGATTTTTTCTTCCGCGCGGCACCTACTTACCCGCCCTACCCCGCGATACGAAATGGCACTTCACACCGTCCGTCACGGAAGGCACAACGATCACCGCTGGCGAAACACTCGGATCCGTGCCCGAAGGTCTATTCGCACACAAAATCATGGTTCCCTTCGGATGGAAGGGCCAGTGGACGGTTGAAAAGATTGCTTCAGAAGCTGATTTCACCGTCACGGACACCATCGCAACGCTTCGCGACAGCGAAGGCAACAGCAGCGATGTTCAAATGATGCAGCGCTGGCCTGTCAAAGTACCAATCGATGCGTTTTCGGAGCGCCTTCGCCCTGTCGACCCACTGGTCACGCAAGTTCGCATCGTGGACACCTTCTTCCCCGTCGCCCGTGGCGGCACATACTGCATTCCTGGGCCGTTCGGCGCCGGAAAAACCGTGCTACAGCAGATCACCAGTCGCTACGCCCAAGTCGACGTCGTCATCATCGCCGCCTGCGGTGAACGCGCCGGCGAAGTGGTTGAAACCTTGCGCGAATTTCCCAAAATCATAGATCCGCGTACCGGCAAAAGCCTCATGGACCGCACCGCTATCATTTGCAACACCAGCTCCATGCCGGTTGCTGCACGTGAAGCATCCGTATACACCGGCGTGACGCTGGCCAGCTACTATCGCCAGATGGGCCTCGACGTGCTCATGCTCGCAGACTCCACCTCGCGTTGGGCACAGGCCTTGCGCGAACAGTCCGGCCGACTAGAGGAAATTCCGGGCGAAGAAGCATTTCCGGCTTATCTCGAATCCGTTATCGCCAACTTCTATGAACGCGGCGGCCTCGTTCGGCTCAAAGATGGCAGCACCGGCTCTGTCACGATAGGTGGCAGCGTCAGCCCCGCTGGCGGTAACTTTGACGAACCTGTCACGCAGTCAACACTCAAAGTGGTTGGCGCCTTCCACGGTCTCTCGCGTGCACGCTCCGATGCGCGGCGCTACCCTGCCATTGATCCACTTGAAAGCTGGAGCAAGTACCCCAGCGTGGTGGACAACGACTTGGTTGAATCAGCACGCGAAATTTTGCAACGCGGAAGCGATGTCGGCCAGATGATGAAAGTTGTTGGCGAAGAAGGCACCGTGATCGACGATTTCCTGATTTATCTCAAGAGCGAGTATCTCGACGGAGTCTACCTGCAGCAAGACGCCTACCACGATGTCGACTGCTCAACTACGGGCGAACGTCAGGTGCATGTTTTTTCCGTCCTGGCCAACATTTTGCAGACGCCACTCCATTTTGATGACAAGGAAAAGGCACGAACCTTTTTCCATCAACTATCCCAGACAACACGTGACTGGAATCGCGTGGAAGTGGAAAGTCCGGAATTTAAGACGCTTGAAAAGAAACTGGCCAAGATGGTCGCGGAGGTTACTGCGCATGCAGAAAGTATATCATAAAGTAGAGAGCATTGCGGGTAATGTGATCAACATCCGCGCTCAGGACATCCGCTACCGAGAGCTGGCCCAGGTCACCTCGCGGGGCAAGACATCGTTGGCGCAGGTTATTCGCCTGAAAGGCGAAGAAGTCTCCCTACAAGTATTCGCAGGCACACGCGGAATCAGCACAGATGCACAAGTCCGTTTTCTAGGGCGATCGATGCAGGTATCCTTTTCCGACGACCTGCTCGGCCGCATTTTCACAGGTGGAACAGAGCCCCGCGACAACGGTCCTGCGTTGGTCGACAATCTCATCGAGATTGGTGGCCCGTCCGTCAATCCAGCCAAACGCATCATTCCGAAAAACATGGTGCGTACCGGTATTCCCATGATCGACGTGTTCAATTCATTGGTGGAATCCCAGAAACTGCCAATTTTCGCGCAAGCCGGCGAGCCCTACAATCCCCTACTGGCCCGAATTGCACTTCAAGCTGAAGTGGATATCATCATTCTTGGCGGCATGGTAGGTACAATGAACAAGAGCCAGGAGTTTTAGAGCC
>JAPKCZ010000724.1 GCA_028822745.1 Kiritimatiellia bacterium
GAGGACTGGTTTTCCCCAAAAAGTGGGGGCTGGACACCAGAGTATAGGCTATCAGCTTTTGAAATTCTGAAGGGGGTTCGTCAAAGATTTGTGTCTGCATCAATTTAATTCCTTGGCGATTTCGACCAGTTTGTGCTTGAGCGGTTTGCCTGAAGGGGCAGCGGGAAGTTGCGCCATTATGATCAGGTGCGAGGGTTTTTTGTAAGGAGCAACGCGCTCCCCCAACCAGTGCTTGAACACCTCCACGTCAATCTTCTTTCCTTGGACTGGTTGAACGAAGGCGACCACCTCTTCGTTGTCGGGAACCTTGCGCATGACCACGGCGCTGTAGCGCACGTCGGGGTGGCTGTTGATGACGCCTTCCAGTTCCGGCGGGTAGACGTTGAAGCCAGAGCGGATGATCAATTCTTTGGAGCGTCCGACAATGAAGATGGCGCCGTCTTCTTCGATGCGAGCTAGATCGCCGGTGTTGAACCAGCCATCTTTGTTGATAACTGCCGCCGTGGCTTCGGGGTTATTATAGTAGCCCAACATAACGCTAGGGCTGTGGATCCAAAGCTCGCCGATCTCACCTTCAGGAACGTCCCTACCGGTCGTGGGGTCGACGAAGCGTGTTTGCACGCCGGGAATTGCGTTACCGATGGCCCCATCCTGGCGCGGTTTGTCGTACGGCGGTACGGCTATGGTCGGCGAGGTTTCCGACAGGCCGTAGCCGTTGTTGAGCGGTAGACCGAGGGTGCTTTCCACCCGGGCCTTGAGGTCCATGTCCATGGGTGCGCCGCCAGAGGACAAATACCTCAAACGCGGCGCGTCGATCTCCACCTTATTGATCTCCGCATATTCCAGAAGGCTGGAATGCATAGCCGGAACCCCTTGGAAAACCGAGATGCCCTTGGGCAAGGTTTTAAACAGATGCGCCGCATTGAAACCCGGCACCAAATGCAGAGTCGCACCGGCATAAAGCGAAGTTAGCAAGCTAGATGACAGCCCGAAAATGTGCGAAAGCGGCAGAGTCAGGTAGACGTAGTCATCAGGTGTGAAACCTCGCACGTCCTTGGTCGCTTCGGAGATGAACAACAGGTTTCGGTGGCTGAGCATGACCCCCTTTGGATTGCCGGTGGTGCCCGTGGTGTAAATCATCACCGCTACTTGCTTCTCACTCTCTTTGAACACCGGTTCTTCCTGGACGTCGGCGAGCGTCCCTATGCACAGTTTGCCGAGCATGCCGATCTCGCGGATTTCTGCTCCGTGGCGTTCCCCATGCGCAATATCGTCAGGGGAGACCTCCGCGGTGTAAAAGGTACGACGCGGTTGGCAGTGGGCCTGAATATTGTCTATTTCCGAAGCCGAGAGACGGGCATTGACGCTGACTGTACAGGCGTTGAGTTCGCTACAGGCCAAGAGCAAGGCCACGAAGGTGCGGCAATTTTCGTTGATCAGCAAAACCCGGTCACCGGGCCTGACGCCGAGGCCTATGAGTAAGGACTTTGCCTCATCCACGGCGTCGGCCAGGCCCTTGTAGGTCCAGGTCACTTCGTCTTCAACGATCGCTGGACGGTCCGGGCTCTTTATTGCCCATTCCAAGGGGCGATGGCTTATGAGTCGGGGTAGTTTTCCGAGGATTTCTTTAGTAACCGCATCCATTATCTGGCCTTGCAGATCATACTGCGGGCGATCACCAATTGCTGAATTTGCACTATGCTTTCCCCCCGTTCATTAAACATTATCGTAAATAAGCGCGTGAGTCGGCGCGGAATTTTTCCGTTTCGGTTTCGGGG
>JAPKCZ010000725.1 GCA_028822745.1 Kiritimatiellia bacterium
TGAAATAATCTGTCAGGCGTATATGTGACGGGCGTCAGCGCTGGTCCGACCCCGGTAGTCAAGCGGTTTCTGCGGGTAAAGACCGGATTGGCGGGGTGGGTTATTGGCCGTTTCTCTGGTGCGCGCTGACGATCAGCCTTGACTCCACGGATGTGGGCAGACCCGCATTGCGCAGTAAACCGCGGTGCAAAAACAAAAACGGCGTTGTGATTTCTCACAACGCCGCTTGATCAAACTTTTTGCTGCTTGAATTCTTTGGGGTGGCTGATGGGGCTCGAACCCACGACAACAGGAATCACAATCCTGGACTCTACCAACTGAGCTACAGCCACCACTGACATCTGCTTGACTCGCTAAGCAACTCACTTAACTGCTGAGAAACTTGGCTCGTCGATGAAGAAACGAGATTATACGAACAAGAATTCCGTTTGCCTAGTCCTTTATTCAAAAATTTCGACCGGCTCACGCAGATGCTGTCTTGCCTCGTCGAAGATGCTCAGATCGCGTGCGGCCAGGCGTTTGCTATCCGACAACACACGACGCCATCCACGTGCACCGGCTTCCCCGCGGTAGAGACCGAGCGCATGACGCGTGATCGCGCCAAGGTACGTGCCGCGCGCCATTTCAGCCGCGCAATATTCGATCAGTTTCGCCTCGACCTGCTCGCGCGTGAGCGGTGCATCCGTCGCGCCATAGAAGCGCGCATCGACGTCGGCCAGCACATAAGGGTTGTGATAAGCCTCGCGCCCGAGCATCACACCGTCGACGTGCTGAAGATGTGTCTCCACTTCGTCAAGCGTCTTGATGCCGCCATTGATGATGATCTCCAGATGCGGGAAATCGCGCTTCAGCTGATACGCGTAGTCGTATTTGAGCGGCGGAATTTCACGGTTCTCTTTCGGGCTCAGGCCCTTGAGAATCGCATTACGCGCGTGCACGACGAACACGTTGCAACCGGCGTCCGCGATCGTGCCGACGAAGTCGCGCACAAAGTCATATTCTTCGACTGCATCCACGCCGATCCGGTGCTTGACCGTCACCGGTATTGAGACGGCGTCGCGCATGGCTTTCACGCAATCGGCAACGAGTTGCGGCTCGTTCATCAGGCAAGCGCCGAACGCACCGCGCTGCACGCGCTCGGACGGGCAGCCGCAATTCAGATTGATCTCGTCATAGCCCCATTGCTCGCCCAGCTTCGCTGAACGCGCGAGATCGTCCGGCTCGCTGCCGCCGAGCTGCAAGGCAACCGGCGCTTCTTCGGGCGTAAACGCCAGATGGCGCGGCACGTCGCCGTGCAGCAACGCGCCGGTGGTGACCATTTCGGTGTAGAGCCACGTATGGCGCGATATCACCCGATGCAGCGAGCGGCAGTGGCGATCGGTCCAGTCCATCATGGGTGCAACCGATACGCGGCGAGGGCTTGATTCCATTAGTTTTTGCTGCGAATTCATAGGCATACGGACGATTCTTGAACGCTTGGTTTAAGTCCGTTTTCAGCCGTTTTGGCTGGATTTTCCCATCAAGTGCTACGATGTTGCACCGAAAAACTTCGTGTAGCACCGGGGAAGATGGGAACAATTACGGAACGCGTTCGGAAGGACAAGAGTATAGGTTACACCGCCCAGATCCGCCTGAAGCAAGGTGGGCGTGTGGTGCATACGGAAGCGAAGACTTTCGACCGGAAACCAGCGGCGCAGGCGTGGCTCGACAAGCGCGAGCGCGAGTTGGCGCAGCCGGGAGCACTTGAGTCTGCGCAGAAGGAAGACCCGCCG
>JAPKCZ010000726.1 GCA_028822745.1 Kiritimatiellia bacterium
AAGGGTCAAGACGATGTATGATACGACACAGGAGACTTTTCCGCAGGCGCTTCGACAGTTCGTAGGCACCGAAACATGGACCTACGCCAAGACGATGCCTACGTGGCCGCATGAATACATCGTGCGAGACCGTGTGGACGAGCCCCTCTTTGTTGAACTTGTCAGCCACATCCGGACCCACGGCTACGAAGGCCGATTCTATAAGCGCCCGATTACCTATTACGACGAGGCCGGCCTGACGTACTGGACGATGGGCGCACCCGTTGACGAAACCGTGATCATTAACCGCTGCAAAAAGGAAAACACTTTCGAATCCAGAGAGAAGGCAGGCACACTGCCAGAACGCAAAACAGAGGAACAGCCATGAAGATTGAATCACGTTTTGACCACGCCGTTGTGCAGGCAGGGCAGCCCTGTGTTGTCCATGTGCTACTGACACTTTCGGCCCCCGCATCTGCGAGCGACAACCCGCGCCCGGGACTCAACATTGCGGCCGTTATCGACCGGAGCGGCTCGATGAGCGGCGAACCCCTTGATTACGCCAAGCAGTCAGTGTCCCTGCTCCTCGATCAGCTGGGTCCAGAGGACCGTTTCTCACTAGTCGTCTATGGATCGGATGTTCTCCCATTGGTGGAAGGTTTGCGCACCAGCGATAAGACACATATCAAAAGCATCGTTGAGAACATCGAATGCGATGGCATGACGAACATGAGTGGCGGCTGGCTGAAAGGTATTGAGCTGGTGAGCCGTGATTCTGATTCTGATGATGTGCGAGCTGTGTTGCTGCTTACGGACGGACATGCCAACGAAGGCATCACTGACCACGATAAGTTGATGGCCTTGGGTAAGGACGTTAATGACCAGCAATCAATCCGGACAACGTGTCTGGGACTGGGCCAGGGATTCGATGAGGATTTGCTGGACGGCATCTCAAGCGCAGCCGGAGGGCGCTTCTACTATATTGAATCGCCGGAACATGCGCCCGAAGTGTTTAAAGAAGAGCTTGGTGGCCTACTAGAGGTCGTTGCACAAAATGTGGAAATCGATCTGACCATGGCTGACGGCATATCAGGCGTCGCACAGCTCACAGGCTATCCGTGGAAGGCGGATGGGCCCAACTGCAAACTGATCGTCGGAGATTTCAGTTCTGATCAGGTAAAGCACGTGCTCTTCGCCGTCGAACTGCCCGCTATCACTGATCTCAGCGATACGCTTATCGCCTCAATGCGGATGAGCTATGCGGCAGTAGGGAAAGAGAGCGTCCAGATCAAGATTGCAAAACAAGATCTGGTTATCGGCGTTGGTGACAATGAGGACTCCAGCCCACCTGACCCCGAAGTGCTCATGCATATCGGGATACAGGAAGCAGCCGAAGCACGTAAGCAAGCTGTTGTGAACATTGACGATGGTGACGTCGATTCCGCAACCCGCGTACTAGAAGCGAAACGGGACAAACTGCGTACAATGGCACCCAGCGCCGCGAATCCCGACGCCCTTATTCGTGAGGCCGACGAACTCGACCGCCGCGCAACGGAGCTGCGTGAAAGCCATGACATCATGGAGAACCGGAAATTCATGGTTTCCGAAAGCGCCTCATTGTCCAAGGCTGACTACATGAACACCCAATCCGCCCGCCGGCGGCGCGGCAAAGGTCCAGGGAGCTCGTAACATGTGGCTGATGACCAAACACGGCTTCTACTCGATTGTAGAACGCACGCCCGGCGAGTTGGACACCACAGGGTCAGACCTTTATTTTATACTTTAGCGCGTCA
>JAPKCZ010000069.1 GCA_028822745.1 Kiritimatiellia bacterium
GTTGGCTTTCCTGTGACAGGATCGATTTTCAGGAGATAGAACTCCGGCTCGAGTCCACTAAACAGTGTCATGCCGGTTTTCTTCTTAAGTTTTTTCATGGCATTTTTGCAGACGACTCGCGAGCAATACTCATAGGGTTGGTCATCGACATAGCCGTCGCAGACAATCCGTGCATAGCCCGGCATCCAGTCCATTTTTACCAGCGTCTTTAAGTCACCCCGATACATCAGGTCCGGACCATCTGGCCCCATGCCGTATCCCCAGATTGCGAAACCAGCAAAACCAGCACCATCCGTGAGGATCATTTCAAGATGACCCACCGGTACCGATTTTGTTTTGGCTACCCCGTGGATATCAACGAATTGCGCCAGAATAAACTGAATGTCGTTCTTCTTTAAGTAAGCGACTGCTTCTTTCTTTGTCATGATAAAATGCTCCCGATATTGTGATTTTACCTAACACTGTATAATCGCCAATGAGAAATAAAAAGGCTTTTGTGTCAAACAAACATGAAAACACTTTGACAAATGGGTCTGAATGCGCACATTTTCTGCAACTACGTCAAAAAGGACCCGTATGGATCTAACAGAGAAAGAGCGTGCCATCCTCGTGTCACTCGGATTGAATGCACGGCAAAGTGGTGCGCGCATTGCAGAGACACTTAGCCTGTCGAGGCAAGTTGTTTCGTATACCCTGGAATCCCTCGAGGATCGCGGCGTGATTCGCGGGTACTACACCATCCTAAATCCGTATAAGCTCGGGTATTTCTACTACCGGCTTTTTCTTAAGTTCGATAATATCGGCCTTGAGAAGAAGGATCAGTTTATCGAATACTGCCAGTCACACAAGATGGTGAGCTGGGTCGTTCAGCACGAGGGTGAGTGGGACTTCTGTATCATCGTCTGGGCCACTGGTATTTTCGATTTCGAGATCTTTCTGCAGGAAGTCCTTGAGTCATTTGGCCGATATCTTATGGAGAAGAAGATCTCCGTTTCGACGCAGATCTATCACTTGAAGTACACGTTTCTGGATTGCCGAGAGGATCCGAGTCATCTACTGGTAGGCAAAACCGATGAACCGAGAGAGTTAGGGGAGAAGGATCTGGATATTCTCGGTTGCCTGACCAAGGAAGGGCGCATGGGCTACAGGCAGATTGCCGATCAAACGGGGCTGCAGCCGGCACTCGTCAAGCGGCACGTTGAACAGCTGCAAAAGGAGGATGTTATCCTTGGATATCAAGTCCGCTTGGACGCTGGTCTATTAGGGTATTCCCATTCCAAAGTATTCTTGAATTTGGAAGAGCACTCAGGCAGTCACTATGATGAGCTGATCAAGTACTTGCTGAATTGCATCGAAACGATCTACATCACCAAGGCCGTGGGCATGGCAGATTTGGAGTTTGAAGTCTATACACCCAGCAACGAAGCTTTCTTTTTCTTGCTCAATGACCTGCGCCAAACATTCCCCGATATCATCAAGAAAATCGTCTCGTCTGTCATCAGCGATGAGCACTATATTAATTATTTGCCGCTGAAGAAGTGAGTGGGCGACTGAGCCGCATGCGTTCAAGCAGCGCGCCAGCGGCGCAGTTGTGCTCCCGGTGCCCCCGTAGGGTCAAAAAACTCGTCCGCCCCGAATGTCTTCGGAATCTTGTTCAGTTTTCCAGTATACTCTCAAGACACCGATCCGAGCAAAACAGGGGGACAGGATGCCTTGGAAGAAAATGCTGACGTATGTTATCCCCACCTCTTGATGCCGTCTGGCCCCGGCGTCCTTCCAGAAATAAGTGTCAGATCGCTCGATGAGCCCAAACCCCCGAAAAGCCCCTTCGTGGAAAAGTTTTGTCGGTTTTGGGTAAAGTCTTCTCGTTAAACGACAAAGGTTTGTCGCTTTGGGAGGCTTGGTGGAAAGGTTTTGTTGGCGCACCCGGAGAGATTCGAACTCCCAACCCTCTGATCCGAAGTCAGATGCGCTATCCAATTGCGCCACGGGTGCGTAAACGAGAAGCGGTAATATGCATGGATCAGGAGGACAATCCAAGTCAATTCAAGGGCGCGTCACGCTTGTGTAGGCGTCTCGGTGATGGTGTAAGGCGTTGCGGTCGTCGCTAGGATTTCGCGCAACTGTGCAAAGGCGGCGTCGGCCGCATCCGGCTCGCCGCTGATCGACAGTTCCACTTCCGTTCCGCTTTCCGTGTAGCGTGGCAGGCTGGAGATGGAGAGCTGCGGGTGCTCGGCCGTGAGTGCGTCCAGCATGGTCGTCAAATCCGCTTCGCGCGCCTCGGGTAAAACCATTGTGTGTCGCGTGGTGATCGCGCCCGGTTCGTAATAGGTGTCCAGCACCCAGCGCATCATGGGGTGCGCCATCTCGGGAAATCCTGGCACGAAATGACCATGGCCGACCGTGAATCCGGGGATGTGATTGACGGGATTGGGGATCAATGTGGCGCTGGCGGGGAATTGAACCATACGCAGAACGGGCTCGGGGATGTCCTCAACGCCAAAACGATCGTGCAGAATGGCGAGGCCTTCCTTGTGCGTCGCGACGGGCTCGTCCAGTGCTGCTGCCGCGCAATCACGTGTGTAATCATCGGGCGTTCCGCCAATGCCGCCGCAGCAGAAGAACGGCGTTTTCTGCCCGATTGCCCAGCGGAGTTGATCGGTGATCAGGGCGGGATCGTCACGCAGAAGCTTGGTGTAGATGAGTGGTAGGCGATGTTCAATCAGGCGGTCGCGGCAGAAAGCGAAATGGCTGTCCTGCCGGCGGTCGTCAAGGATCTCGGAGCCGATGATGATGAGCCCGAAGCCCAAGGGCTGATGGCGGCTCATTGCGTTTCGCTCCCCGGCAATCCTTCTTTGTTCATGAGCTTCACGTACTTGCCGCACATGATGCCGGAGAAAAGGAGTAGGATAATGACAACGACCGAAATCAATAGCGACCAAAGTGAACTGCTGATTTTGCGCCAGGCTTTGCGACGGCGATATTTTTTTTCATTACTAAACACGAAACTTATCCCCAGTGTAATGCGTCCGGATCCGAAAAGGATCCTCTCTATAACGCGCCTACGATTTCTTCCAGAATATCTTCCGTCGTCAGCATGCCGACCACGGCTCCTGACGCATCATGCACCATGCAAAGCGGCTGACGGTGTCGTCGCATCAGTGGCAGAATATCATCCACAGGCAGGTTTTCATCTACAAAAAGTGGGGCGCGGGCGAATTTCCCGGCGTTCGCGCTGGGCGTGTCTTCGTGCTGCGATAAGACGTGGAAAACGTTAATAACACCCGTGAAGGCGCCCTTTTGGCTGTCGAAAGCCGGGATGCGCGTAAAGGAGGATTCACGAACGAGGTCAAAGAAGCGTTCAATGCTCGCGTCTGTATCGACGACGATCATGTCGTCGCGTGGAATCATGATCTGGCGGGCTGTTTTTCCAGAGAGCTCAAACACGCGCTCGATCATGTCGCGCTCGCGATGGGTTAAGGCGCCGTGGACGGCACCTTCTTCGGTGAGGTGTTTGAAATCTTCTTTGGTTGCGAAAAGGCTTTTGCGAACAAAGGTGACGTTGCGGCGCATGATAAGTTTGGAAACGCGCATGCAGGCGACGGAGAGCGGATGAAGCACGACTTCTGAAAATCGCAAGACGCGTACAAATCGCAAGCTGCGTATTGTCGGACGGCTGTGGAACCAGGCTTTGGGCAGGTATTCCGCAAAGACCAGAACCATCAGTGCGGTGACCACCGCCGCCGCGCTTTCGCCCATGGGCCCGAAGCGTGAGGTCGCAATACTTGCTGCGAGGACAGAGATGGTGACGTTACAAAGGTTTGTTCCAACCAGTGTCGTGCCGAGCAGGCGGTCTGAGTTGTCAAAAAAGCCCTGCAGCATTGTCGCGCCGTTGACCTTTTCTTTGACTAAATGCATCAGCCGAACGGGGTGAATGGAGACAATGCCTGTTTCGATGCCGGAAAAGAATCCACTGGCGACCAAGCAGGCGGCGCATATCAATAGTTCAAGCCATTCCGTCATGGGGTTTCTCCTTTCGAAGACAACTCCAGAAGCACCAACACGACGCGGTGACGTCGCAGGCGCTGCACGGTCGCGCGGCAACCTTGCGCTTCGACGGTATCGCCGACGCGCGGAATACGTTCCAGCTGCGCGGTCACCCAGCCGGCGATGCGATCAACCCCTTCGGCGACAAGGTCCAATTTGATTTCGTATGCAATGTCTTCGAGGCTTGTGTCCCCGCTGACCAACCAGGCGCCTTCGCGCAGCGGATGAATCGTCAGTTTGGACTCGCCGTGTTCATCGTCAACATCCTCGACAATTTCTTCCAAAATGTCGCCGCGCGTGATTAATCCGGCTGTCCCGCCGTATTCGTCGACGACAATGGCGACCCGCTGACGTTCGCGCTGCATGGTGGCTAGCAGTGAATCCAACGGGGCCGTTTCGGGAACAAAGGTGACGGGCTGGACGTGCTTTGCGATGTCGGCGTCGTCTGACAGTAGAAAGCGCGGTACATCGAGCACCCCTGTTGGGTTGTCGAGGGATTCTCTGTAAACGGGTAAATAGCGAAAGGTCACGTGTTTCGCGATGTCGCGATGCTTCTCTGCTGTGTCATCCAGATCCAGCCCAATCACGTCGACGCGTGGTGTCATCACGTCGCTGGTTTGGATCTGTTCAAGTCGAACAATGCCGTTGACCATGGTGCGTTCTTCTTGGTCGAGTACGCCTTCTTCTTCGCCGACCGCGATGCCGGTCAGAAATTCGTTTTCGGACAAGCCTGGTTTGCGACGTGTAAACGCGCCGCGAAACATGGAGGTCAGCGCGTTCAGTGCAGCCCGCAGGGGGGCCAGTGCGCGCATCAGGAAGGTCAAAATGGGGATGTAGTATTCCGCCATGCGCGCGGCGTGGTCGATGGCGATCCGTTTGGGTGCAATCTCACCAAGAATGAGCAGGAGCAGGGTCATGGCAATGATGGATACCATTTCGCCGTAACCGGGGAAGATCGCTTCGGCGACCATAAAGCCGAGGCCGGCGGCGACGACATTCACCAGCGTATTGACGATGATGATGGTTGAAAGTAGCTGGGTGGGCTTTTCGAGAAGGGTCTTAAGGCGCTGACCGACGTGCGGGCTTCGCTTGGTGATGCGCGTCACTTCGATCGTGTTCAGCGAAAAGAAGACCGTTTCGGCGCTTGAGAAAAAGGCAGAGATGCCGAGCAGAACGATCAGCAGGGGGATACCAATAATGACAATGAGACTCATTAGGATGAAACGATTGTTGCGGGGTTGACTTCGTAACCTCAGGCTGGGGTTACTCCGCGGCGTTAACCTCCCGTATTGTCATTTTTGTACGTTGATCCGCCGGAAGGGCCTGAATTTCCATGTCCTTGATCATCCATTGGTCGTTAATTTTTTTAAAGCTGCGGACCCACATCCGGCGTATGGGCTCGGCGTTTTTGTCGCGTCCTTCTGCTTTGAGGACGAGCAGGATTTCTTTGTCGACCCAGAGACGTACATGGTCGTAGACGGCACCTGTGGTTGTGTTGTTTTCGGGCGGTGCGGGGACATCCACAATGTAACAGTCACGCCCACGGACTTTGTCGCTTCCGACGCGTTTGCCGTTGTCCCACCAGAGAAAGGACAGGGTTAAGTCGGCCCAGGTGAACTCGGTGTCCTGAACGGTGGCGAACAGGGGGGGAGGGGTGGTTGGGTTGAGCGCGGCGCCCACAGCAAATTCGATCTGTTCGTCGGCGTCTTTGGGGTGCGAAACGCGCAAGCGTTCCAAGGCCGTTCCGAAGCCGTCGCGAATCGTGTACTCGGCAACCGGCGGTAAGGCGCCCCAGTTCAGGTTGATTTCGAATTTACGTTTGTGTACAGGAACGCCGCGACGCTTGCGGACCAAGAGGTCGCCTGAGATGTCGAGGGGGTCTGTGGGTAGCGCGGCGACAACGGCCTGTAGAATACGTCTACCGTCGGGCTCATCGGGCTCAGCATCCGCCGAGGTTGTCATGGCGGCCACAATAAGCGTGGCAACAAAGATTGTTGACTTCAACCGCCAGTATCTCCTAGTCGACGTCTTCTGCTTGGGGTGGGCCTGCCTCTGTGTCGGCATCGATTACCCGTGAAAGAACCCCTTGGATGTCTGTGAGTCCTGGTGCTGGGATAATGACTGCATCCCTGCGCCCGCCGACATCTTCTGTTATTTTGAGAAAACGACCTCGTGGGTTTTCTCGTAAATCAAACGTGATTGTTTTGCGTTCCACTTGAACTTGTTCGCTAAATATCTCGGTATCCACGGCCAACTCCTGCGGGTGCTTGTACTTCTTCCCCCGAGTCAAGCATCACCGCGTTTGAATCGCGCTGCGTTTTACGCAACGTAACACTAACAGTTAATGTCCTGAATCTGTTGTTAGAATAGCCCCTGGGCAACAATTGAAATAGCAATTGGCCGCGCCCAAACAAATCCGTTATAATTTCAACTAGCTATTGTGATCTTGAATCTGTCGGATTGCAATGGTTAAAGTGGTGCTTTGAGCTCGAAGTCGCATTTTGCGCAAAATGTGTTCCTCCGTGATTTCGTTGTGGAGGGCGAATAATGCCTGTTTAGGTCTGTTTCAAAGGAAATGCATGATGGCACCCGATAAATCGTTTATTCACGATAATTTTCTTTTGGAAACGGATGCGGCCGCAGAGCTGTACCATACCTACGCTGCCGATTTGCCGATTTTTGATTATCACTGTCATTTGCCGCCTGCAGAAATTGCATCCGATCAGCGCTATGAAAACATGACGCAGCTATGGCTTGCCGGAGATCACTACAAGTGGCGGGCCATGCGTTCCAACGGTATTGATGAGGCGTATTGTACGGGGGGCGCGCCGGACAAAGAGGCGTTCATGAAGTGGGCCGAAACGGTGCCGGCGCTTCTGCGCAACCCGCTCTACCACTGGACGCATATCGAGCTGAAGCGCTTTTTTGGAATCGAAGATCTGCTGCTCGGCCCGGATACAGCCGAACACATCTGGGAGACCTGCAATGCGCGTTTGCAGGATGCCGATTTTTCGGCACGCGGCATGATGCAACAAAGCAATGTGAAGCTGGTGTGCACTACCGATGACCCGGTCGATGACCTGCAGGATCACCGCAGCATTGCCCAAGATGACACATTCGATATCCCTGTTCTGCCGGCGTGGCGACCGGATCGCGCATTGGCATTGGATACGCCTGAAGTCTTTAATGATTGGGTGGATGCGCTGGCGGCCTCTGCGGATACTGACATTTCAACACTGGATTCGTTTCGCACGGCCATTGCAAAGCGGCACGACTTTTTTCACGCTCAGGGCTGTCGCCTTTCGGATCACGGGTTGGAAACTGTCTACGCAACACCATATACAGAACGTGACATTCAAGCGGCTTTTGCAAAAGCGCGCGCGGGCACGGCCGTCACCGGTGAAGCGCTTGACCAATTCCGCTCGGCCATGCTTTACGAGTTCGCCATTCTGGATCATTCCAAAGGGTGGGTGCAGCAATTCCACATCGGCGCTATGCGCAACAACAGTGAGCGCCGCTTTGCCGCGCTCGGCCCGGATACCGGCTTTGATTCGATTAGTGACATGGCGTACGGCACGGCGCTGTCGAAATTTCTCAGCCGTCTGGACCAGAACGATCAGCTGTCGCCAACGATTCTGTACAATCTAAATCCGCGCGATAATGCACTGATGGCAACGATGCTTGGCAATTTTCAAGATGGAATTATGCCGGGTAAAATCCAGTGGGGCAGCGGATGGTGGTTCATGGACCAGAAGCACGGCATGGAGGCACAGATGGAAGCGCTGTCGCAAATGGGGTTGATCAGCCGTTTCGTCGGTATGGTGACGGACAGCCGCTCGTTTTTGTCATACATCCGTCATGAGTATTTCCGGCGGGTGCTTTGCAACATGCTGGGCAATGACGTGACTAAAGGGCTGGTGCCGGATGACAAAGCGCTGCTCGGTCAAATGATTCGAAACATTGGCTACAACAATGCGGCCAACTATTTCGACTTTGGCGTCGCCCCGCTTGATTAAAGCGGGAGGGAGCCGTTGGCACCACGAAGGACACGAAATGCACGAAGCTTGCCCTGCTTCCGACTGAGCAAGCTTCGTGCATTTCGTGCTCTTCGTGGTGATTTCATCTGTTCTTCTTAGGTTAAAACGGCTTCCTTTGAGAATGGCGCTGGTCTCCGGTGCCGTTGCGATACAAAAAAAC
>JAPKCZ010000727.1 GCA_028822745.1 Kiritimatiellia bacterium
GTGGCAGCAGCACAATCGACGCAGCCTCCATGCTGGCGCTGATGTTCGCACGCGCATCGACGGCGCGACTCGCGCCGAGTGCCACAAACACGGCAATAGCAAGGGCCGCTAATTTTGCACGCATTCGCGTTTGGCCAGCCGGGGAATGCCGAACAAGAACACCGCTGCGCACGTAAACAGGAGTCCCCCAATTACGTAGTCGATTTGCGTGCCGTATTGGCCGAGTACAGGGAGCCGCAATGCAAACCAATAATAACCGATCACCGCGCACAACCTGATCAGGTTGAAAACATAAGCCAATGCAACTGCGCCGACGGTATAGGTCACCCAGCGCAAAGCCGGCATTTTCCAGATGTAGCCAACGACCAAAGCCATGTATCCCATGGTTGCCGCGCCGCGCAGTCCGTCACAGCCTGGGGCGATGAAGATTCCGAGGTTTGAAGAAAACATGAGTTTCAGCGCGCTGCCAGTAACGGGCACGTTGATAAGATGGGCAAAGGCGCGAGCCGTTCTTGCGCCAATAGCTTGCAGGGGCCCATCCACCAAAAATCCGAAGAAATGCGGAATCGGGTTGACAAACACCAGTAGCAGAAGCGGAAACCGGGTGGCTCGCCAGGCACGGGTGCCACCAAACAGCAGTACCACCCCGCTGAAATAGACAAACAGCAACAGGCCGATCGACATATACATCAATGTCCCGAGCAGCAGTGCGGCGACGATCAGCGTCAGTCCCCACCAAGTTCCACGAGTGCCCCACGTCTCCGGCTTCCACTCATACAGAGCCAAACACAGGCTGGTGGGTGGAATTAACATCCCGAAAGAACGAAGGTCGTCGTTAATCCATGTATTCCAAAGCTGCTGCAGCAGGTAGGAAAATGTCACCAGCCCGGCGATGACCAGCAGAACGGCGATGCCTGCAGTCCAACGAGTCAGGCTGTCAGGGTTGCCATCAAGTGAAACAGCGGAGACGTGCTTATTGGAAACTACGTTCATCGTTCCTTCGCTCCACACTGACATCTGCGCCTGCGAGACTTCACAGCACTTCAGCATGTGGATATTCCACTTGTAAAGGCTATAAGAGAATGATGACGGTCGTATTGCCGTTGTTCTTTACAAAGTATTAGTGTCAGCTTTACATGTTCTTAAACAATCCGGCCGTAAGCAGTGGCGCGACATTGAGTTGTGATTGAGAGCGGCTAAAAGCGCTTGTGAGTGTTTCGTCGTCGACTACTGGACTGCAGATAGAGCCACATTCCGCTCGCCGCGGCGAAATTCGTCGTATTGCGCTAACGTGCCAAAAAAAACCTCGCCTGTCGCTTTCGAGCCGATACCTGGGACATTAAGCGAACCCGAGTACTGCCACATGGTCCATGGATTTCGCCCGCCTAGGTTGAGCCGATCGCTTATAGTTCCTTGATCACCATATGCATTGAGCTGAAGCATATAGGTATCCGAACGGGCGTCTGTCAGTATCGAGAGGTTGTAGCGGTTGCCGACTAGCATCGGGGTTTTGCCCCATGTCGCTCTTATCGCGGCCGCCAGCTTTAGAATTTCATCCTGCGCCGCGGTCGTTCCCATACGCTGGTAACAACCCAATTGCACTGAGCCCTTGGGTTGATCGACGGTAGGTGTCACCAGTTCGATTCCAATCGGAAGCAAGTCCGGGGCCGGCTTTACCAGCCTGCGCAGTTGCTCAAGCTGCTGCTCTGCCGTTAAACAAAAATTGAACTTGAGATATGCTCCGCGATCGACGCCGAGCGCGGCTGCA
>JAPKCZ010000070.1 GCA_028822745.1 Kiritimatiellia bacterium
CTTATTCCTTCATCATGGGGCATCTCCACCCCAAAGTGATTGACGAGTTGGAGTTGAAGCGGTTTGGGTTGGAATATTATCCGCAACCAAACGTCTTTAATCCGACTGAAGGCGACGGGATCATTTTTTCCAAGGACCCGGTCAAAACCCAACAGCAAATTGCCCGCTTCTCGAAAAGCGACGCCGAGAACTACCCAAAATTTTTTGAGCGTTTGCAGTCGACCATCGAAATTCTTCGAATATTGCAGATGGAAACGCCGATAAATCCGTTTCGCAAGGACCCGGTTGGCCTGCTGAAATCGGCGCGTTTCGCGTGGAAACTTCGAAATTCGGAAAATGAGGTGTATAACCTTCTGCGCACGCTTTCGATGAGCGCGCATGATTATGTCAGCCAGTGGTTTGAAAACGATTTGGTCAAGGCCAAGTTTATGTTCTGGGCGACAATCGGTGGAAATGTCGGGCCCTACTCGCCAGGGACTGCGTTCTATCTTGTGACCCATTTGATTGGTCAGACCGGCATGAGCTTTGCCAAAGGTGGCATGGGGTCAATCGCGGAAGCTCTAAAAAAATCCGGCGAAGCCCACGGCATGGAAGTGCAATGCGACGCCTGGGTTGAAGAAATTCTGGTTCGAGACGGTCGAACTTATGGCGTTCGCTTACGGTCGGGCGAAAAAATCCACGCAACACGTGTGATATCCAACGTCAATGTAAAACGCACTTTCCTTGATATGGTGGAGGAATCCCACTTGCCCAAGAACTTCGTTGATGATGTCAAAGGGTTCCGCAGCCGTGGGATGGGCTTCAAACTGCTTTGTGCGGTCGATAAACTGCCGCAATACAAGGGATTTAGCAAGGAAAAGACTGGTACCGAATATCCTGCTTATGCCCATATCTGCCCGACGCCAGAGTTTCTGGAACGCGCCTTTCATGACGCCAAATTTGGTTGGTACTCATCGGAACCATTCCTTAGCCCCAATGTTCCAAGCTACACCGATCCGACCCTTGCGCCCAAGGGTAAGCATGTTGTTGCGTTTCAAGGCGGTGTGACGCCTTACAAGTTGAAAAATTCGGATTGGGACCAGGAAGGACCGCAACTAGTGAAAAACGCATTCGACGTGATGGACAGGTTCGCGCCAGGTTTTTCCGAAAGTGTTCTTGACTACAAACTGATCACACCGCGCGATATTGAGGCCGATATCAACTTGCCAGGCGGCAACTCGCAGCATGGTGAATTGGCGCTAGACCAGATTTTCTTCATGCGCCCAGTACCACGTTATGCGGATTATCGCTCGCCGGTGAAATACCTTTACCAGTGTGGGGCATCGACCCATCCTGGCGGTGCGGTTTCGGCCATTCCAGGGCACAATGCGGCCCGGGAAATCCTGGCTGATTGGCGATGGAGGAAGTAATTTGTTGACGCTCGATTGCAGCTCTGTCTTGACAAGTCCTCGCATTTAGGATTAGCATTAGTGAATACGTATGCACAACTGGGTTGGAGCGTGGGTGAAATTCAGTTATGTAAAAGAATTTTGGGGTCAAAATTGGCGAAGCTGTCTCGATCTAGATCGCAAAAGAAATCTGCCACCTTTTTGATATTGAAACAGGTGAGCCAATTGGAGGGTAACCTCCGTTAAGCTGTCTTATCTGAAAAGGTGGGGCAAAATCGTTGAGGCGGAGAAAAGTCCGCTGAAACACCAACAGGGAGTGAACACAATGTTCTTTAAGAAAATATCCGTTGCCGCAGCGGTGTCGGTTCTTGTAGCCGGCGCAGCTTCTGCCGATTGTTCCAACACAGTCTCCGTCAAGACAATTTCCAATGCGTTTCCGGCCTATGAAACAATGGCCGCGGCCATGGCGGCTTGCGGGAATGTCACGTCGGAACTTGACAAAGACCACCGTCTGAAAATCGTTGATGCATTTTCGGCCAATCCGTCGCTTTATTCGATGACCAGCCTGACCAACTCGACCTCGGTGCCGATGATTGATGCTGATCTTTTGCGACCGCTGGACGATCTGGTCGCGAGTTATGGAAAGGATCTCAACCCAAATCAATTCGTCAAGATCGATGGTAAAATCATGGCCATTGCGGCATTCGCGAACACGCAGCATTTGATGTATCGCGAAGACATTCTGTCTGACCTTGGTATTGATGTGCCGACCGATTGGGCGGAATACATCGCTGCTGCTGAGAAAATCCAGGCGGCCGGAGTTGTTGATTATCCAATCGGTCACTACACAAAGGACGGCTGGAACCTTGCCTTTGTGTTTGTGAACCACTTCCTTGGGGAAGGTGGCGATTTCTTCAACGCTGACTGGACACCTTCGATCAACAATGAAAAAGGTGTCGCCGTGCTTGCGCGGATGGCCAAACTTGCTACATTAATGGATCCTGAGTATCTGGTTTCAGACAGCACTTTTGTGACCAAACAGATGCAACAAGGTAAAATCGCAATGGCGAACCTATGGGCATCGCGCGCTGGCGCGGTCAACGACCCGGCTGAATCAACAGTCGCTGGCAAAATTGTAATGGGGGCAGGTCTGAAAGGATCCGCAACTTTGGCATCAACCATCTGGTGGGACGGCTGGTCCATTGCTAAAAACATCAGCGATGAAGAAGCCGAAGCCGCAATGAAAATGATCGTCGCCTCGATGGCACAAGATGTAATCGAAGCCCATAATGACGATGCAATTTGGCTGGCACCAGGTTTTGTACCTGGAGCAGCAGCCCAAGGCGCATTTGCCACTGCTGCAGGCCAGGCGCCCAACTACCCCATGAACAAGTATATCGGTTCAATGCATGGCGCACTTGGCTCCGGTCTGGCTGCCTTCATGACCGGCGACAAAGATGCCGCTACAACACTGGCTGACATCGAAGCCGCCTATATCACTGACGCGAAAGAAAAGGGTCTTTTAGACTAATTCACGGCGAAAAACCTTGGGGCGGCCTTGCGGCCGCCTCACCCATTAACAGCAGGTTCAAATAGTGAAAAGTAAAACGCTCTGGATGTTTATAGGACCGTCAGTGATCATGATGTTCCTGTTTATTGCTGCGCCACTGGTATCTGTACTTTGGCAAAGCTTCCATGTGACTAAGCCGATTTACGAACAGGTTGAAGTTGAAACCTGCGTGCCCGGCCTGCTGGGTTCGAGTTGTGTGATTGAGCTTAAGACGCGGCCGATCCTTAGTGATGCCGGAAAAATTATCACTAACACGACGTATGTGGGTCTGCAAAGCTATCGCAATGTATTACAACCTGAAAAGTTGCGTACGGCGATAAAGAATCGCAGCTGGCGAGAGTTTACAAATATTCGTTTCTGGTCAGCCTTACGATTCACACTTGTTTTCACTGTTCTGACATTGCCCCTGGTGCTTGGCACTGGTCTTTTGATTGCATTGGCTGTCAATAACACGGTCCCGCGGCTCAAAGGGCCGGTGATTTTCGTGTCACTTTTGCCGTTTATTGTCACACCGGTTATTGGCGCCTTGGCCATCCGTTGGCTGTTCATCGGCGATGGCATACTGACTGCCGGACTGGAATGGTGGTTGCAAAAAGACATCGCCATGTTTGCGCAGGCCTGGACGATTGAGTTGATGATGTACATTTACCGCGTTTGGCACGTTGCGCCATTTGCCTTTGTTGTATTCTACGCCGGGCTTCAAACTGTAAATCAGGACACACTAGAAGCGGCCATCATCGATGGTGCCAGCCGTTGGCAGCGATTGCGATATGTGATCATTCCGCATTTGATGCCACTTGTGGTGTTCCTGACGCTTATTCACCTTATGGACGCGTATCGCGTTTTCGAGGAGATCGTCGGATTCTCGTCTTCGGCGCATGTGATTTCGCTTCAATGGCTGACATACGAATTTTTGCTCCAGGACGGAACCGGAGCGCGCGCCATCAGCCGGGCCTCGGCAAGCGCGGTGCTGACCATGATTGGGATTGCGGTTCTTCTGGCAATTCCGTTGCGCCGTGTCTGGCGCGAGCAGCGAGGGAGTTAATACATGTCCGGTCCAGCACATCGCCAACCTCTTTCGCTAAAGGCTCTGTCCAACGGCTTTCTGGTATTCTGGTGTCTCGTCGCTGCGTTCCCGATTTTCTGGATCACAGTGATGAGCTTCAAGACACCTATTGACGCTTTTGATTCCAACCCGCTTCGGGTGATTATGGGCCCTCGAACCCAAACCGATGTCGGAGGGCTATCACTCTTGGATATTGTTCTGGCACTGGCGCTGACATATGTCCTTATTCGTTTTGCGTTGAAATGGTTACCTGGCAAAGTACGCAGCTTTGTGCCGGCTGGCCAAATGGGGCTCGGCTGGTTGATTGGCTGCGGCACTTTTGGCCTAGTCACGTTGATCCTGTTTGTGGTTGTCCTTCCGGGTGTTTTGGGCGTGCTTAACCCTGTTGCTGGCCCACTAGGTGTCGACGTTTTGGGCTTAACAACAGAACACTATGAAGCCGTTTGGATCGACCGCGGTTTCATGCGCAATTTTACCAATTCATTGATCGTCACCTGCGGTGTTGTCTCCGTGTCGTTAACGGTGGGTACGCTGGCAGGCTACGGGCTTGCACGCTCGGACTCGCTGATTGCCTTCTGGCTGTTGATTCTGGCGCTGGTTTTTCGTGCGTTACCGCATTCAGTATTAGTTGCAGGATATCTGCCTTACTTCATCTCTTCCTCAGAGTGGCTTGCGCCGATCCTCGGCGAAGCAGCCCCAACGCTTTACGGCAAGCCTTGGGCGGTTATCGCGGTCTTGGTCGCCATCAACCAACCGTTCACAATCTGGATGCTACGTTCGTTTTTCCAGAACATCCCACAGGAGTTAGACGAGGCTGCCCGCGTTGACGGCTGTTCACATTTCCAAGCGTTTCGCCTAGTGATTGTGCCGGTGATGTGGCCCGGTGTGATCACCACTGGGCTGTTCAGTTTCCTCCTGGCTTACAATGATTTTTTGGTGACCTCGCTATTGTTGGATGCCCAGAATATGACCATGGTTCCTGCCATTGCCAACATGTTCAATCGCGAAACCACGGCCTCGGATGAGGTGCAGGCTATTGCCGCTGCCGTGTCGATCACCGCGCCGTTGTTCATTTTGGTGATGGTGTTCCAGCGCCAGATCGTCAGTGGTCTGACCGCTGGCGCCGTCAAGGGCTAAAAGCCGGGCAAGGCCAGCTTTCGCGACCGTCGCGTCAACGCGGCAATCTTATTTTCGCTCCCTACGCTGCCGTCACGACATGCAAGGGAAAATGTGAATGATGATGATCAAACGGGACCGCAACCGGGACACCCCGAGGTGCTGTCAGGGCTTCAAAGCTCGTTAGTCTGAATGGGATCTGGTACGCGGACTTCATCCACTGCCCGCTCCCCGCAACGTTCAACATCAGTCAAAAAAACCTTGCATAAACGGAGCCATCCACACATGAAAGCACCTCCATTCACCATCGGTTAAATCGCTTGCATAACGCCCAAAGCTCCGTTCAGAATTTGCGCGAGTGGTTGCAGTCCAGGCCATCGTGATCTCCTTCGAATATTGTCAATCTGATTGAACCACATCCTGCTGAAATCACTCAATTAGTTTTCGATCAGGCTCTACGACACGTCGCAAAGGAAGTCGTTATGCACGTGTCTTAGCCCATCATGCCGAAATCAGGCAGGCGGTAGAAATGGCGCGGTTACAATTGTACCAAGACGCGTAGCTAACCGTAATATCTCGTTCAGCGAGCGGATACTCAATATCCTGCTGGTTGAGAACAAAGCGATGCCCCAAAAAACAATGGGAGTCAGAGTTCATTTTTATTGCCTTCGGCCATTGACATATATTTCTGGTGGGCAGTAGATGGGCGAAATAATACCCCGGCATGCAAGGGAGAGAAGTAATGAAATACAAAGCTTATGCTGCCACCATGCAGAGCGTTTGGTTCAGCGAAGACGAGGGGAAGAACTGGAATAGATTGCTTACCCCGACAGGCGGATTTTATAACGAGGCACGAGTTTGGGCGGTTCACACCCATGTCGACAGGCCCGGCGATTTACTGGCAGGAACGGATCAAGGTCTGTATCGATTTTCAGAGGCAAGCGGGCGATTTGAATATATCCCGTCGCCGATGGACAGTCTGCATATTCTGCAAATTGCTCAGGACCCTCATGACCCGGACTTCATTGTTTGCGGTACCCGTCCAGGCGAAATTTTCACCTCAGAAGACAATGGCGAAAACTGGACACGCGCGACACTGGATGCCTCAACCGAGTGCTGGTTCATCAACACGTCTCGCGTCACGTCGATCCACTTTGATCCAAAGGACCGTGATACGATCTGGATTACGGTCGAGATTGACGGCGTGATCCGTTCGACCGACCGAGGAAAAACCTGGGAGTTGATCATTCGCGGCCTTCACGACAATGACACTCACGACCTTATTTTTCGCGATTACAAGGATGGTCGGCGCACAATCCTGTGCTCGACGGAAGATGGGGCACACAGGTCGACCGATAACGGCGCGACTTGGGAGCAATTGAAAATCCCACTGGCCAAATGGGACTATTTTCGAAGCCTCAAGCAACCCGCTGAAAACAGCGATGTCGTTATTGCTTCTGTAGGAGACAAGCCATCTGGCGAGGCCGGTGATCTGTTGATAAGTCGAGATTTTGGCGAGACCTGGGATATCTGTGCGATGTCGCATAAAGCGAATTCGACGATATGGTCCATTGGGACCAATGCGGCGGATACATCTCTGTTGTTTGCCGCGACCATTTTCGGCCAGATATTCAAAAGTACAGATACCGGTAAGAGTTGGAACAAGATCGACCGTGAGCTGGGTGAGATCCGCATGATCACCTGGGCGCCGGTCTGAGCCGTGTCAACGAAAGGAAAACAAAATGTCGTTGTTTCTATTTAGGCCGCATGTCGAGGGTCCAGAAGGTAATATCACCACGCCCGATGTCGTGATTGACCGCGTTTTTGTAAATGGCGCGCCAAAGTCTATCAATCTGGTCAGCACGGAGAGCTATCATCAAGTGGATGAAAGCGAGTTTGCTTTTCCAGCCTATGGGATTACCGCCTTGGGGGGCGGTGCCTTAATCAGCCCAGCTGTCATGCTGGGGTCGGGACGGATCTGCCTTGCGCGCACGGCTTGGCGTCTCAATAATCTCAACGGGAATGTCGGTGCGGTCACTCTAAATGGTCAAAGCCTCGCCGCCCTGAGATCGCCGGCTGATCTGATTGAAGCGGCCGGCGGGGAAGGCGATACACTCCCTCGCGGCTATCTATTGATCTGCGTGGCGGGGGAGGCCGACACTCAGGCAACTCTTGTCGATCCGACTCGGAAACGCGAACTGAGGCATCGATTGAAATTGTCCCTGATCTCTGAGGATCGCTGGGGCGGTGTTCGTCCGAAACCACGCTATTCGGTGGGTCCGATGATGAAGGAAATTCCGCATTTCATCTAACTGGCGGTGGTTTCGAAGCCAATAATACCAACTTACCTTTGCGGACTGTATCGAAAGGCGCCTGTAGAAGTTCTTCTTGCTGTGGCTAGCAGCGGTGCCCTGAAAGTCGACGGGTACATCAACCCGAATTGATGTTATACCAAAGTCCTATGCCCCACTTCAAAATGGCGCTTGCCACGTTCCTGAAACTGAGTATCGTCAGCAAACATTCCATGGCCCTGCACTATTCTATCATGAAGGCAAAGAATGCCGAGATCGCGTCGTGCAACGCTTCCTCACAGCCTGAACGATCAGCAGCGCTTCGATCTGTTGGAAATCTTCGAGGAACGTTACCAACGTAAATCAACATCATCATCGCCCAACTCCCGGTCTCGGCCTGTCACGAAATGAGCGGCGAAGCCACGACCGCCGACGCCACCCTTGATTGTATCATTCACAATGCGCACAGAATTGAACTGAAGGGCGAGAGCATGTGCAAGAAGGAAAAATTAACCACCTTGACCGACAGTGAAAAAGCCGAAACCATAGCACCATGAATGAAACAAATGAGAAAAGACTAGCGTCAGAGCAGCTGTCCGGGAATTATTGAAAAGGCTGTCCTTTTTTGCGAAATCCGCATGCTGCTGATTTCCAGATCAAAACGGCCGGTCAATTTTTTGGACTGCAAAGGATCTTCTTCAATTTTTCTCGACAAGGACTTGCTTCAAAAGCAGATCAAACACGGGTGTTCCGGGTGTTCCGAACTCGCCGAT
>JAPKCZ010000728.1 GCA_028822745.1 Kiritimatiellia bacterium
ACCAAGGCGAGCGCTTCTTTGCGACTGTTTTCGATAAAGGCATCATAGCTGTTTCCAGCCTGCCAACTATTCGCACGTGGGAACCAGGAGAAATAGCTGGCACGATCAGCCTCCGTCCAGCCCGTCGCAATGGAACGCAGAGAAAAAGCCAAGGCAAACTGTTGCACGTTAGGGCGAAATTGTTCCATGCGCTTCGCTGCAGCAGAATATCTGTCGTTTCGCTCAAGGATCTCATCACTGAGGATCTTATCTTGCGTATCCGTCGCACTCAGAACCATTCGCACCGTTTCTGTCACTGCGCCGGGCGCTTCGAGGCTCAAGAGAACCTGCGCTAACTCGCGATTCACCATGTTATCTGAATTCGGATACAAGGGGTTCAGTGACGAAATCACGGCAGCAGCGTCCGCATCGCTTGGCTTTCCATGCCGTGTGAAGGCCAACTGATAGGATCGGATCGCGGCCAGCAATTGATCCGTTGGCAAGGCGGCGACATCCAAACGGTTTAATGCTGCCAGAATAGTGGTCTGCTGGTCATCAGCGCCTACACGCGCCAACGCTGCGGCGAGTTCAATCACAGCCCATGGCTTGCGTGCTGAGTTCAAGGCGCCCTGCCAAGCCGCCGTGGGCTGCTTCTCAAGTGCCACGCGGGCGGCATAACGAATGAAGCGATCGTCATGGTCAATATAGGGCAGCGCCTTGGCAACCGCCTCTTCGCCGACGCCGTGTTCATGCAATGTTTCCAATTC
The DNA here is from genome assembly GCA_028822745.1 of Kiritimatiellia bacterium. Classification (GTDB taxonomy): domain Bacteria; phylum Verrucomicrobiota; class Kiritimatiellia; order UBA8416; family JAIOPI01; genus JAPKCZ01. The sequence goes on from JAPKCZ010000728.1 coordinate 747, forward strand.
GCGGCGTAATTTGAGCAACGGATTGATCGGTCCAGCTTTGGCGGGTGCCGTGGACGCGTCCCCGACATAGCTTAGACGATACAGGGCAGATGTTGTGCGTCGTCCACCCACCATAAAGTACATGTTTCCATCGGGATGAATCGTCACATCGGTCAAAGGTAAGGGTTTGCCGAAGACGAACTGTTCGCTGGTCGCTTTGTAGCTGGCCCCGTCCTGTTCGAGATGCACGGCGTACATCGTGCCATAGGTCCAGTCGTTGATGTAGATGGCTTTTTGGTACTTCGCAGGAAACTTGGCTCCCAGACCGCTGCTGACGCCGGTCGGACTTCCAGGGCCGATGTCGATCGTCGCTGGCAAGGTGTCGGTGTAATACGACGGCCACTTTCCGGAACCGTTTCGCCATCCCCAATCGACACCCGAAACGGCATGATTTACACGGGTCGGGCGATACCAAGGCGCACCAATATCGTACTCCATATCGGCGTCAAACGCGAACAGTTCACCATCGATGTTGAAGGCCGCATCAAACTCGTTTCGAAATCCATGACAGATCACTTCCTGCGTCTTGCCATCAGGGCTGACCTTCAAGATGAAACCACCGGGAGCCAATCGACCGCGGTTGTGTCCGCGCCCATCAGCCATACGGGGTAAAAGCTGATCCTCTTGCCACGCTTTGGCCATACGGTAGCGATTGACCGACTCGGGCATGTCTGAATTATTTCCGCTCACCAAGTAAATTGATTTCTTATCCGGACTCAATACCGCGCTGTGCGTGCCGTGCTCCCCACCCGCCTTATACGAAATAAGAAACTCCTCTTTGTCGTACTGGTCATCGCCATTTGTGTCCGTGAGGCGATAGAGTCCGCGCGTGCCCTCACCCACCATAATATACAGACTGTTGAAGGCGTAGAGCGCACCATGCCCACCCGTCACCTTTACATTAAGCTTCTCCACCGACACGTCAGGTGTCAACGTGACGCGATAGATGCCGCCGTACTGATCGGTAGCAATG
>JAPKCZ010000071.1 GCA_028822745.1 Kiritimatiellia bacterium
GACATGGTCAATTTCAATCATGGGCGCACTCCACTAAATAGCTACTTTGCCTCGGGACACCTACTCCTGCTCCAGAACATCGAGCGTCAAGGTTCCAACGGTTTGTACCAACTCAAGCTGATTTGCCAATTCCCCTTCTGTAATACGAATGTGCGTCGCATCAACCAACGGTTGCCCCCAGGTGGGGTCCATCTCTACCCAACGTCCGACATGAACCGCGGGCCATGCATGATAATAGAAGGCACCCTCATGGTAGGCGATCCCTACCATGATTTTCGCAGGCAATCCGGCAGCACGCGCCAAACCCACATAGAGATAGGTGTGTTCGTTGCAGTCGCCGGCCATGGTCTTCAGAACATCCATCGCCGACGGCAAGCTAATGGTTGGTTCCTTTTTGACATTTTCATACACCCATTCGTATATCGCCCGTGCCTTTTGCATCGGCGTCTCCGACTCGGCGACGATTTTTTCGGCCCGTGATCTTAATGCGGGCTCATCGGATTGAACGAATGTCGTGGAAGCGAGATACGGTTCTGGATCTGTTAATGGTTCCGCCGGGCTACTCGTCGAAGACGCCGCGACGGTTAAATGGAGCGTTCCGTCCTCGCTTACTTCTGCCGTCTGACGCGACGTGGCCCAAGCCTCCGCGCCAATATCCACACCGTGAACGGCATAGCGAATTCGTGTCGACTCACGCGAGTTTTCGATAACGCCTTTGCAACGCACCGCAAGTTCCGAAAGGATATCCGGCGCGTCGCTTGAGTGCGAAACAGCCTCGAATGCTTCGGCTGCCGTACACGTCTCCATGGTCCAACCGAAAGGCGTCTCCTGTCGAATGATGATCCCTTTGGCATCGATCCATGAACGAATTTTTACACCCTGATACCTCATATGAAGCAACGTCGTTTCGTAGTCGCGACCATTGACCTGAATGGTCTCTGGGCGAATGGCCTTCACGTCAAGATTCACAGGCGTCATCGATGCAGGATCGAGTGTGCGGATCATCAGAGACTGGCCAGGCTTGAGTCGCCGTAGCCCCATCTCGGTCATTGGCGAATAAAGAACGACGTCTGGTGGAATTTCAACCTGAGATCGCTGCGTATGGTGACCCGTGACGACACGGACGTCGAACATGTCCCCCGTATTACGCTTTCCGGAAATGTTTACGCGATTACCGCGCGACGACATGACAAAAGAAAAGCCTTGCAACGTCTGGGAGATATCGACGTTCGCGGTTGTATCGACGTATACGGGCTGCGTGACGCCCATCACTTTGAGCTGCATGTAGGAGCGATTCAAGACCTGGTAGTAGGCCATGGGGTCGTCGTCCTGCGTCTCGACGGTGGTATGGGTGTAGCCGATTGGCGTCCCCTTAAAAAGGACCTCCATCCACGTGTCCTGAATCAGAACATCGCTGGACAGCAAGCCCTTGTAACCTGCGAGTGAGTGCGTAAAGTGCTCAGGGAAGGCTTCATAGCGCAACAACCACCCGACCATGATGACCCAGAAGGTGGTTACGACTACTCGGATCGATACGCGACTCAGTCGCCCATGGCCCATGCCTTGATCTCCGCGCTCAGTGCGCTCACCGACGTCACCGTGCAGAGCGCGTCTTGCTCATTCACAAGCAGCTCGACTTTGTCGCCTGCCTTCTTACCCGTGAGCCTTTTGGCGAGCTCGCTTTCGCTCGACACAATGCTTCGCTCTTCGTCGCGATCCCATTCACCCAGAATAGTCATCGTCATCGTCGTACCATCCGGTGTGTTATACACAACAACCGTACCACGCCCGCCGATGCCATCACGGGATTCAGCAAAGTCGGTACCGCGAACCACGGCTAGATCGCGCTCCAATTCAGCCTTGCGCCGCATGAGCAAGCCTTGCTTGTCTTTGGCTGCCTGATATTCGAAATTTTCCCGCAAATCGCCGTAGCTGATCGCAACGCCGATATCCTTGCTGTTCTCAGGGATGCCGACATCTGTGATCTCTTTCAACTGCTCTTGGCGTTGCTTATAGGTACGCCATGACGTGAAACGACCCTTCGGCGCTGTGTCCTTGCGAACGGCGTTACTAGACGCGGTCTTTTCGAGGTCGGGATAGAGTTTAATCATTTTGCCCATCACCGAGCGGCGTGATGCCTCTTCCCAGCCGCGCGCATTACGCACACGCACCATCAAATGCGCACGAGCCTTTGCGTCAATCAGTTCAAGGGACACAGCGAGCCAGTCGCGATCTTCGAAAAGCCCCTTCAGGAGCTTCTGCGCTCGCAAACGATAATGTGTGGCGTGCGATTCAAAACACGTAATCACTTGAAGATAAAGGTCCGATATCTGACCGATTCCCCATTCGCGATAAACGTCCAGATGCATACAGAGCCAATACAACACCTGCGGTGGTGCACTCTTCATGGCAAACAGCTTTTGAATACCTGCTTTTGCTTGTTCGTCATGGCCTGCCGACATCAGAAAAGCCATCGCTTCATCAAGCAACTGAACGGGCATTTCCGATATGTTGTTCAACAAAAGTTCTGGTAATTTCGTAAACTCGTACTCAGACAGCAAGGTAAAGAAGAGCTGCAAATCGCGCGCAGACAACCCCGCGACGGCGGACATGAAACGTCCACGTTCGGCGAGGCGAGCGGCGACAACCTGCGGACGGACATAGCTGCCTTCTTCGACCCCTGTGAATCCAAGCCGGTTGGCTTGCAGAATAATTTTCAAACAGAGCGTTGGGTCGGCATCTTCGGCGCCGAGAATGGCAAACGCCAGGCGTCCTCCGACAACCTCACGACTCTTGTCATCAAGCGCTTTCGTCACGCCTTCCCGCTCAAGTTCTTCGATCAGTGCATAAATACCTTTGGCATCTCGCTGGAGAGAAAAGGCTGCAAACCATTCCGCATCATAAGCCTTTGCTTTGGCCAACAGGCGTAGTGGTTCGCTGCGCTTGGCAGGAACTTCAACGTGGGCATCATTTTTCAATCCCCGCCGTGCGGCATCCCAGAAAGACTTCCATTTTGCGTCGTCAACGAAACCCTCTTCAGCGAGGCGCTCTTGCACTTGCGTGACCGTCAGGTCACCATAGCTGCTCAACGTGATTCGAATCAGGGTATGCGGCTCTTCTTTCGTGATGCGTTCCATCTCTGCCGGGTCATCTTGACGGCGCGCCAGCAGATGTTCACTGTCGATGGCGTTCAGCGTTTCACCAGCGTAGGCAAAACTCATCTGGTGGTTTGCCTTCTTAAGAAAATCAATCGTCACCTTCTTGTAAAAGTCATCAAGGCGCTTAACAATCCCAAAGCCCCACGTGTTGTCGACGCAATAAGCCCCTGCCTTGAGGCGAACAAGCGTATCCAAACGTTTGAAACTTTCTTTCGTCGATTGCGGGCCTTCGAAGGCGCCCTCGATGCAAGTCAACTGGAGCCGATCTTTGATCACTTTGGTGAGCATTGCTTTGTAAGCATCTTTTAGATCGTTGCTTTTAGGCTGCCATTCCACGCGAAGTCGCAGCAGGGCGATCAAGTCCTCCCCGAGCTTGCGCTCAGCAAGCGTGTCCTGAATCAGGTCCGCCCATTCGTTACATTTGTCGGTTTCTCCCTTGCCAAATTGAAAGGCAAGCATTTCGAGAATTTCCGTCAAAGGAAGTTGCTCTTGGTCCAACGTGGACAGTAGCCAGTTATCGATCTCCCCTGCCGCAGCCCCTTTGAAGTCAATTGCGTCCGTCATGATTGCCAATTCGCCCTCGGTGCTTGGGTTAAGGCCGGCAAATCGACCCAAACCCGTTCAGATGTCAGCTTTTTGCATAGTTCAAGCGGAGGACTATAGCACATAAGCTTCAGAAACGAAAGACCTTGCTTCAGAAGAATACAGCCGACATCCGGAATGCCTTAAGGCCAAGACAAACTCAGCGGCCAGCGCGAATCGATTCGTGGGAGGGATGCGTCTGCCCAGCCACATCGCGTATGACCGTATCGACGGGGTTATCCGCCGCCTCCGGGTAGTCCAAAGTATAGTGCAGGCCACGACTTTCATGACGCGAACGTGCGCTACGCACAATCAGGTCAGCAACATCCGCAATATTTCGTAGCTCCAGGACATCTGGGGTTATGAGATAATCAAGATAGTAGTCGCGGATTTCACCACGCAAATTCTGAATTCGACGCAGCGCTCGCTCCAGACGCTTGTCAGTGCGGACAATGCCAACATAATCCCACATACAGGTACGCACTTCATTCCAGTTATGCTCAACAACGATAGCTTCATCACTATGTACGGCGTCACCGGATTCCCAGTCGGGAATGGTGTATTTGGCCCCGTCGAAATCGACAGGTATCTCAGCGAGACTTGCCGCCAGCTCGTGCGCACAGACAATCGCCTCGAGTAACGAGTTACTCGCCAGTCGATTGGCTCCATGAAACCCTGTACAGGCGACCTCTCCGATTGCATACAATCCCGGCACAGCAGTATGCCCGTTTAAATCTGCCTCGAGCCCACCGCAGCAGTAATGTGCCGCAGGCACAACAGGAATTAAGTCCTTTGCCATATCGATCCCAAACCTGCCACAGGTCGAGTGAATGTTCGGAAAGCGATCCTTCAGAAATGCTTCCGGTTGGTGCCGGATATCAAGGTACACGCTAGGAACACCGCGTGATTTCATTTCAGAATCAATCGCGCGTGCGACGATGTCGCGTGGGGCCAGAGCGCCGCGTTCATCGTACGCGTTCATGAAAGGGACGCCTTCGACATCGACCAATTTTGCGCCTTCGCCGCGAACAGCTTCACTGACGAGAAATGATTTTGCCTCCGGATGGAACAGACACGACGGATGAAACTGGATGAATTCCATATTCTTGACGGGCACCCCAGCGCGCCACCCAATGGCGACGCCATCAGCAGTCGCGACATCCGGATTACTCGTATACAAATATACTTTTCCCGCGCCCCCTGTCGCCAAGATGACATGGGGTGCGCGTACCGCCATAATTTCACAGCTTTCGCTGTTCATCACGTAGGCGCCAATACACCGATTCTCGCCGTCGACACCAATCCAGCCCGTCGTAATTAAATCGATAACCATGTGGTTCTGCAAAACACGGATCGATGGTGTTTTGGCCACTGAATCCAACAGGGTATCTTGAATATGGCGCCCGGTGAAATCACCTGCATGCAGAACGCGGCGTGCGGAGTGTCCACCTTCCCGGCCAAGATCGTAGCGACCACCGGCGCCGTCTTCGGACCGGGAAAACCGTAACCCCATTGCCTCAAGCGCCTCGATACACACCGGCGCATGCTCGATAATTTTAGTAGCAACGTCCGCATCGCACAGGCCCGCACCGGCGTCAAGGGTATCTGCGACGTGCTGCTCAAAGCTGTCGTCAGGCGCCGTCACACTCGCAATGCCGCCCTGGGCATAACTGGTGTTGGTTGCGTTCGCTGCTTTCTTTGTCAGCACAAGAACGCGACCGCGTTCAGCGAGTTTCAGTGCGGCGCTGAGTCCGGCGAGGCCGCTTCCAACGACGACATAATCGGCATCGATCAACTTCATGAATACGTTTGTCTTAAATCTAGCCTGGCCTGCCTGAGTCCACGCCAACGCGTCGGCGTGGACCAAGCAGTCCATAAGAAAAGCGGGCATCGCATGGTTTTTACGACGTGACGCATGCCCTACTTGGATTCATCCGGTACTACTGCGGGGTCTTCAACGTCATCGCTCACGGCGTCATCGCCCTTACCACCCAATAGCCCAGCGCCCAACTTCTTTAAACCACCGGCGGCGGCGCCACCTAGTTTTTTGGCCGCACCAGCAGCGCCTGCAACACCATCTCCAGCAACATCAACGGCTTTACCTGCGCCTGTGCCAAGCAGATTCAATGCCCCTCCGCCCAGATCAAGAGCGCCACCCCCTAAACTCAACAGCATTTCGCCAGTCAACTTACCCGAACTGGCAATCACCTGAAAAGCACTCTTGTAAATGGCACTAAGGATTTGCTCCACGGCACTCGCGAGTGTGGCCCCACCCTTTTTCTTACCTATATCGTGTAATTCAAGCTTCGGGAGCGGCAGGCGGATCGCTTTTCCCTTCGTCACCGGCGAACTGAGGCCGACCTTGCCACCGGTGACAAGCACGTGTTGAATAATCACCAATTTTGCCGGCTTTTCATCTGCCCCCTCGGGCTGCTCCGTTTCTGGCGTGTCAGATGCCGTGGCGCTTTCGATGTATTTCATTATTTCGCCAACGATGGTTTTTCGCAACCCCAGCTCAAACATCAGGCGAGGTCCATCGATAAGAATTTCCTTTATGATGATCGTATCCGTTTTCAACGAGGCCAAATCCACATCCACAGACATGGCACCGAGACGAATGGCGTGATCGGTTTTGAATCCCTCAGGATTTCCGACAACCAGCTCACTGAGCGAAATGTGTCCACGGAGCGGCCTAACGCGAACCGCGTCCAGCGTTACCGGCACGCCAATAAAGGCAGGCCCAAACCCTTCAACGCTCGCCTTAATGACCTTGCCCATATTGGTGACCACAACGGCAAAAACAACGACCAACAACAAGACAACGATCCCGACAATTTTCCATATTCTCTTTTTCAACGATTCTCCTTCGCAACCGACAATGGCCTGACCGGCCTGTGGCAACAAGTGCATGAAAGATCCAACGGATTTACAGAAACGGAGGGTGGGCTCAACGTCGACATATCCATCAGGATGATCGTGTCTGTGAAATCTGATTTGAAAGCGTCGCGCTTTTTGATCGGATGAAATTCGCGGCGGCAACGCCACGTCCAGGCGAAGAATCAATATTAAGAGGCGAAATGTGCTTCCCGGCCATGATCTCAATGATTGCTTCAGGGAAATGCTTACTGGTCAGCAATGCGTCCTCTGTCGCTTCAACCACGAACTGAACCGTATCGCGCAGGTCCTGAACGTTGCCCGGCCAATCGTAATGCAACATGAGCCCACGGGCGTCCGCGGCAAAGGTACGTGCCCCGTTTGGCGTGCTGGCCAGATACTTCACGAAATGCCGCGCCAAGGGGATGACATCCTCACGACGCTCTCGCAAGGCTGGAATTTCCAGAGAAATCGCCGTCAAACGTGTGTATAGATTGGAATCAAATCGGCCCTGCGTGACACGCTCGGCGATATCCGTGGACGTGGTCGCCAATAGACGAACATCGACGTTAATGTCTGTGTCGACACCCAGCGGACGAATCGTCTTCTCCTTCAACAGTTTCAGCAACGGCGCCTGAAGTCCATGCGGAAGGGCGGCCACTTCCTCGAGAATGACGGTGCCGCCATTGGCTTGCATCAGCACGCCATCCTTATCTTCGGCAGCGCCCTCAAACGCGCCACGAACATAACCAAAGAGTTCCGCTTCAAGCTGAGCTTCAGTTGGATTCGCACAGGATACAACCGTGACAGGCTTTTCACGACGACGACTCGCTCGATGCATTGCGGTTGCAGCAAATTTTTTCCCTACACCGGCCTCGCCCTGCATCAAGACAGGAACGTCTGACGGTGCGATCTGCTCAATAAGCTTGCACACTTGCGCCATCACATCGCTTGCGGCAACAATTTCGCCGAGACCATACGGAATAGACAAGTTGAGCTCTTCGACGGTTTCTCCGCCCTGCTTCAGGGCGCGATCAATGACGGCCATAAAATCGGCCACCTTGAACGGCTTGGTTACGTAATCGAATGCGCCCAACTTCAGCGCTTGCAGCGCGGTATCGACCGTCCCGTATGCCGTCAGCATGACCACGGGCAGTTCGGGTTTTTTATCGCGCGCATATTGCAACAGATCGAGTCCATTGGTCTGCCCCATGTGAAGATCAAAAATAGCAAGATCGAAGGGCTCACCTTCAAGCGCTTGGATCAACGAGTCCGGCTCGGTCAGGCTGACAACGTCATGCGACTGCGCCGTGAGCAAACTCACCATGACCTGCAGAAATCGGGGATCGTCATCTATAATTAAAAGCCGCCCCATTTTGTCCGTAACTCCTATTTACGCTTGGGAAAAAGAAAAATTTAGCAGGTGAAATAGTACCTTAGTCGGCCAGCGATGTAAAGCGATGCCGCTCGACACGGCCTTCGGATCAGGACGCACCTCGGCGTGGGC